>NZ_JBHVSK010000006.1:0-157234 GCF_042885235.1 Paenibacillus sp. NPDC058071 | reverse complement strand
TTGACGTGGTAGAGCGAGTTCTGGGACGGCGGCGTCCCACCTGCTTGCAATTGATCGTAATTGAGTACGTAGACGAGGAAAATACTTATCTGTGTCTGATTGATGTGACCGAGAGATGACAATGACAGGCTTGCCACGTTTTACTCACGAGGTCGAGTACTTGGACGGTCTCCACTTCTTAATTGATGTGGTTGAGCGGAAGCCAGAGGCGGCGCCCCCCCCCTACTGACCTGCCTGTTCCTGTCCGCTTCCAAATAATAACTGCATTTCAGCAGTTATTTTAGCCGATTTGCTCCAATAAACGAACAATAACTGCCTTTTTGCAGTTATTCAGGACGACTACGCCCATTCTTGGGGCCAATCTGTCTGAGTAACTGCAATTTGGCAGTTATTTATATTAATTGACTATTTAAGCCCGAAAATAACTGTAAAATTGCATTTATTTTCGGGCAACAATGCAACGGACGAGTTGCAATGGACAACACGCAACACTCAACGAGCAACTCACAACTAAAAACACGCAACAGATAACTCACAACTGAGAATTCGCGACTCGCAACGGACAACTCGCAATGGGCAACTTACGACTCGCAACTGGCGCGATTTCAGCATGCTCGCGCACACTTCACTCCGCTCCACGAATTTCCTTAATCCAGCGCCGGACCTCGTTTTGGAAGCTGCTTCACGTACAGATCTGATATCTCCATAAGCTTCAGCACATAGTCGTAATCGTCTCGATATTGATCTAGGCTTTCCCCGGAAATCAGCTTCATCGTTTTCAGCGAGTATGCCTTTCCGTCGTCAAAGCCTTTACCAGGAATAAACAAAATATCGTTGTTGAAAAACGAGCCTGTCGGCAAATAATATCTCATACCGAAAACATTGCGATCAATGTTCAGCAAATCATGCCCAAACGTCACAACGCCTTCCTCAAAAGGAACGATACCGAGCAAATTGGCGATCGTCGGCATCATGTCGAGCTGACCGCCCGGCTGCTCCACGACTTCTCCAGTTGGTTGATCCGGATTGTGGACGATAAACGGAATGTTAAAACGGCTCAGCCGATCATCATACGTAATGCCAAGCAAGGAGCTGATCTTGTCGGCAGGCGCCTTATCCGGCTGCAGGCCGAAATGGTCGCCATAAACCGCCAGAACCGAATTGTCCCACAGTCCATTAGCTTTCAATTGATCAATAAACGTCCCTAACGCATAATCCGCATAGTGGACAGCCCTCAAGTAATCGCCCAAATGAGTACCGTCCAATTCGTCCGGCAGCTCCAGCTTCTCGAAACCGTCTGGTACATGGAACGGAAAATGGCTCGACGCGGTTACAAATTGAGCGTAAAACGGCTTACCGGATTTCGCCAGCTCGGAAAGCTCTGCAATTCCGGTTTTGAACAGCTGCTCGTCGGAAGGTCCAAAATCGTTAAAATGGTCGTTTTCAAAAAACGGCTTGTCGTAAAAATGGTCAAAGCCTAGCGCCGGGTAAAGCTTGTTTCGGTCCCAGAACGACACATCATTCACATGGAAGGTAACTGCCTCATACCCACGAGACTGCAGTAGCTTCGGTAAGCTGGGAAGCTCGCGGTCCCCATAGTTCGAAGACATCGCCTTTTTCCCTTCCGGGTAAATCGACGTATTGGACATAAATTCAGCATCAGACGTATTCCCTTGACCGATCTGCTGATAAATATGCGGAAAATAGTAGCTCGCTTCTGCAAGCTTATTCAATACTGGCGTAACTTCCCGACCGCCGACAGTCAAATGGAGAGGAAAGTTTTGAAATGCTTCAAGCTGTACAACAATCAGGTTCTTCCCTTGCGCCGAACCGAACTCTCGCGAGGCACCCTCAGAATCCCGGTAAGGATAGGAGGCTTGCAGCGTCATTGCTTCCGAAGTCGTTTCTTCCAAACTTCCCAGTTGGAGAGCAGCAGCTGCACTTCCCGCTTTCCATGCTGCGGCCGCCTGATAATTCAGAAAGCCTACGCTCTCGGCCTGAGCCAGTTCGTTTGGAATGGCGTTCGCCGTATATACAAACCGGGAAGAAAGCAGCACACAAACGAGCATCCCGGCTGCGAGCCAACGAATTTTGAAAAGCCGACGGCGGCCAGCCAATCGCTTGCCTCTTATTTTTCTCACAACATACCAAAGCGCAATCAGAGCCACATCAGCAAAATAAAGGAAATACACGCCTTGAATTAGCGCATTAACGCTCGCCCCAATCTGAGGCAGTTGATTCAGCGCCTTTAATGCCGTGTAGGTCGGAATGGAACCGTAATAGTCGCTATAGATGGTCGAAGCGAACAACACGAGTGAATAAATAACGTTCAGCAGCCAATAGGCTGCTCCCTTAATGCGAGCCGGAACGACAATTTCAACCAGCAGCAGCAGCGACAACACCGCAACCGCATCGGCAAATGCTGCAGAGCCGGTTTCGCCTCCGAATACGAACCATCGAAACAGCATCGACTTCAACAAAAACAAAATAAAAACCGCGATGAGCGGCGAACGTCCGTAACGGTCATCGATGAATCGAATCATAACAATCACCCCACTAATAAAAAGAAGCCATCATCGCATGACGGCCTTCTATCGTTCTATCAATCTATTCTACTATAGTAATGCAAATTGAGAGAAATAGAAAGCGAAGCTGCTACTCTTTGACATGCCAATGCCTGCCTCGAATGCCTCAAATCTATTCATTTATTATAACGTTCAACTATTTAAAAGTATTTATTTTAATGTTAAAATAAAAGCAATAAAAAAATAGATTTCAGTGGAGTGGAAGCTTGTTGGAGAACAACGAAATACTGCATCTCATCCGTTCGGTTGAAATGCTGACGAATGAAGCCGTCGTCAAATGGACGAAGATGTTCGATCATAATATCGGCATCTCTCCTATCCTCGTCCTTCAGGAGCTGAAGGCGGAAAGTCCGCAAAAGCAGACGGTTCTGGCTGAAACGCTAGCCTATACGCCGGGAGCCATAACGAATATTTCTGGAAAACTCGTCAAGTTGGGCTATGCCGAACGCATTTACAACGACGAGGACAGACGGCAAATTTTGCTCGGCATTACGGAAAAGGGCTTGTCCTTTCTTGATGAAGTCCAAGAAAAAGGCGATCAGCTGCGGATGGAGCTCTTCCGTGAATTGAATGATGAGGAAATCAAGCAATACTTGGCGATCAACGAGAAGCTGCTGCAAGCGCTAAGGAAAACAACCTTTACCCCATAAGGAGCGTGTTCAATCATGTCAGAATCCAAAGTTGTCGTTATTACAGGTTCCGCAACCGGTCTCGGCCGTTCCCTCGCTATTAAAATGGCGGAGCAAGGCTACCGTCTCGTGCTCGTCGATTTTAACGAAGCTGCCGGGGCTGAAACGCTGGAGGCTGCAAAGGCGCACGGCGCGGAAGCGATCTTCGTCAAAGCTGACGTTTCATCCGAAGCCGACGTGCAAAATTACGTTAAGCAAGCCGTGGAAGCGTTCGGAAAAATTGATATGTTCGTAAATAACGCCGGCATCATGATTCCGATGCGTCTCCTCCACGAATATGAAAGCAACGAGTTCGACCGTCTCATCGGCGTCAATTTTAAAGGCGCTTTCCTCGGCCTGAAATATGTCATTCCGGTTATGATCGAGAACGGCGGAGGCAGCATCGTGAACACGGTATCCTCCAACAGTTTCAAACCGACCGCCTACAATGGTCTTTACTCTGCGACAAAACACGCGCTGGCCGCTCTAACCAAGTCAATCGGCCAAGACTACCAGGATTTGAACGTTTACGCCGTAGGCGTAGCGCCTAATACGATGAAAACAAATATCGGCGCCAGCGCCGTGACGACGCTGACCGAGGATCGCCTTGCTAAGCTGATAGCTTCAACAGGCCCGAACAATGCGGCTACTCCGGAAGAGATTGCCGACGTCGTTATCTTTGCACTGACTACAGGCGCAGTTATGCTGAACGGTACGGTCGTTAATTGCGCTGGAGGACAGATTTACCAATAAACGATATAATGCTGTCTCAAACTGAGAAGTTCCAGTGAGTCAGTCCTATAAAGGTTGCAAGGAGCCTTCCATACCACGATAAAAGCGGTATGGAAAGCTCCTTTTAAATTAATACCTCGAATGAACATTCCGAAAATAAACTTCTGGGGCAGCTCCATTGTTATTTTCAGCAAGCTAAGTCTAGCCTCAGCAGGATCGAAGGAGCTAGCGGCTGACGCATTTCGTTTCCTTTTAGGAAATCACTTCGCGAATGCGCAAACCTTCCTCTCTGCTTAAATCGACAAACTCGTCGGCTATTCTAACCAAAGGAGTTTCCATGCGATGCGGATTTAGCATGACAACCTCTCCTGTCCGGCCATCCGTTAATATAACTTGCTTCCCGATCATTTTCTTCATCACATTTTCAAGAAATAACGAAACAATATGAGGATTTAACTCTCCGAACTTTCCTCGCGCCATCTGGCTAATGATTTCGTGAAACGGCTCAGGCTCATGATAGGGCCTTTTGGAGGTCATCGCATGAAAAACGTCAGCCACGGCGACTACGGCGCTAAGATAGTCAATTTTATCTCGCTTCAAGCCGAGCGGATAGCCTCCTCCATCCTCACGTTCATGATGCTGCAAAGCGACTCTGGCGACTTTGGGGCTAATGCCAGGGGTTTGCTTCAACAGCTCGTAACCGAAGATCGTATGTTTTTTCACCAGTTCATACTCTTCTTCTGTCAATTTGCCGGGCTTGTTTAAAATTTCAATTGGAATATTGACCTTGCCGACATCGTGCAGAGTCGCAGCAAGCGAAAGGGTCGACAGCTGTTTGTCGTCCATATTCAGCCATCTGCCGATCATGGTCGAGATAACGCCTACGCCGATATTATGCTGATAGGTGTAATCGTCCTTGGCCTTAACCGATTCGAACAATTCAAAAACGCTGGGGTTGGCCGACAGGTCCTGTACAGCGGGAAGAACCTCCGCCCGAATTTCCATTACCGGAACCTTCTTGGAGGTGTATATAGACTCAAACAATTCTTTCGATTTTGCGACGGTACGCCGAACCAGCTTATTAACCGCCTTTTTGTCGGGTTGATTGGCTTCGACTGCGGCAGGGGATGGTGTAAAAGAGAGGGCACGCAAATCGATTTTATGGTTAACGATTAATCTTAACGCTTCATACGTCAGAATGGTATTGGCTGGAACAACTGTCGTACCATAAGCGTTTACAATATCGGTTAGTACCTTTTTGCCGATTAAATGCTCCATATTCCCAGTTCCCCCTAATGGTACTATCTTCACATATAATATACCATATATTGATAGGAAAGCGCTGTCATCAATTTAGGGAAGAAGCCGTTTGTATTTTGCCAAGCTAGAGTAAGTTCTAATCAGTACCTTACTCGAAACGATTCGCAACAAGATAAACCCGCATATAAACAAAATGGCAGCCGACACCTGCATAACAAAGAGGCGGCCACCATTTTTTTATGCCAGTGTCAAAATGCTGTTCTTAACTTGTCTCGTTCTTATGGAATCATCTATTCTCCAAAGCATACGGATGCGCCTGACTCTATAACACCCGCAATATACTTCTGTACTTCCACATGAAAAGGATGGATTAGATAAGCCTCCAAATCCTCCATTGTGGAAAAACGAGTGATTAAGATAATATCATACGAGGATCTTTCATGGCGTATATTCGCCTCAACCTGCAGTCCTTGCAGGACTTCAATTTCACCTTCCATGCTTAAAAGTACAGATCTAGCCTTTTCAATATTTTCAATGCTTTCGTCCTTTAGTTTGATAAGCAAAGTGTTGGTTATCATTTTTTTCCTCCTATTTTTATTTAGTTTCCGTCAACCGCTACTTCGCAATTATACGGAATATAACCTGACGACATCGGGTCAAGTTATTGTTTTTTTATATTTCCCAATCATTTCATCTAATTTACTTTGGATGATTTCGCGTATATTTTGTGGGGCTAAAACTTCGATATCGGTTCCGAACGAGAGGATATAGTGAAAGAGCCACTCGCCTTCCGGTAAAGCAGTTACAATTGTAAAAGAGCCATCTTCATTTCTAGTGATATCCTTTTCATTGAATTCATCAAATACCCGGTAAGCCCCTTGAGGAGCAATCTGCAATTGCAAATCAATCTGCTTTTGGGCACTTTTCACATTTTGAATTTCTGGCTGGGCCTCTGGCGATCTAGTCGTAAAAAAATGCTGTGTTACCCGGATATCGGACATACGTGAAATTTTAAAAGTTCTAAATTCATTTTTTGATAGACAGAACCCTTGCAGATACCATACCTTTATCTTAAAAAGGAGTTTCACTGGCTCTACCTTACGACTGCTTTTTTCTCCAAATGCATTAAAATAACTAAACTCAATGATCTGACGGTTTAGAATAGCGTCTTTGAGAACAGTAAATTGGCTTATGTTATTTTTATCACTGCCCCAAGGAGATAAATCTACTTCGATCCAATTCATATTGCTTTTATTGAACAAGCTGCTTATTTTTGAAAGTACCCTGTCCGTTTCAGGATTTTGCGTTACTGTCAGGCTTTGCAGCGCAAACAATATTTCATTTTGCTCTTTATCTGAAAGAATGGATTTATTAAGAACAAAGCTGTCCATTAACGAAATACCTCCACCTTTCCCCTGGCTTGCATAAATAGGTATCCCCGCCGAAGATAAGGTATCGATATCCCGATAAATTGTTCTTACGGATACTTCAAAACGCTCGGCTAGCTCTTTAGCAGTAGTTATGTTCTTATTTAACAGAATATATATAATCTCAAATAGCCGGTTAATTTGCATATGAATCACCTCAAATACATTATGAAATGTATAACCTGACAACGGCGTGACAAGTATAGCTAATATCAATCATTATGCCCAAGCTGTAATGATGATGAGCCCTAGTTTTGACAAGAATTTGTACCAAATAAAAGAAAAAACCGCATGATATGCGGTCTTAAACGTATTTATATTTGTCATTTGCTCAGCTCATGGCATATTTCACGTTCAACAGGTAATGCAAATTCGCTTTTACTTCGGACCACTCGGTATCAAGGATGCTATAAATAACGTTGTCATGGATCGTGCCGTCAGATTTCATTTTGTGCCTGCGAAGAACGCCTTCTCGGATTCCTCCAAGACGCTCGACGGCTTTTTGCGATCTCACATTGTAACTGCTGATTGAGAACTGCACCCGCAATAGCTCTAGCTCTTCGAAGCAATAATGCAAAAGCAGCGACTTGGCTTCCGTATTGGTTCTGGTTCTCCAAAATTCCGGCGAAATCCAGGTGCATCCAATTTCCGCGTTGCGATGAGCGAGGTCGGGCTGAATGATGCGCGTTGTGCCAATGATACGGCCGGTTTTCTTTTCAAAAATAGTATAGGGAATAGCTGTTCCGTTATTTTTGCTCTCCAGCGCTGCTTCAATTAGCTGCTCCGCCTGCTCCAATGTCGTGATCCTTCTCCAGGTAAACTCCCAAATTTCCCGTCTACCTAGCACCAGAATCAAAGCTGCGGTGTGGCTGGCATCCATAGGAACAAGTTCGATGGACTCGCCTTCAAGTATTCTGGTTTGACTGATATTCACTTCATGCAACGCTCCTTTGTTGAAAGCCGCTTAGGAGCCTATTGTATAACCGCTGCATGAAATAAAAACCTCAATCATGTAAAAATTTGAGTTTACAATTGAACTTACCCTTCTACTACATCAGCACGCAGATCAGTGGCAATTTCAATCATTTTGGGAACGACAGCTTCGTTTGAAACTGCCACATATAAATCGCCCATGTATAGCCGGAAAGGGACTTCTGCGTTCGAAAGCCTCCAAATAAAGAAATCCCCTTCGATCGACATAGTGCTGTCTGCACCTTTTAGAGTAAGTACCTGCGAGTACGTAAAGTCAGGCTTAGATGCAAAGTAATCTTTGCACTCTTCCAAGGAAATGGCTTGCTCCGTTAAATTTTGTTGCATGGATCGTGTTATGCAATATCGCTGACTCATTGATAGGCCTCCTGTTAATGATAAAACTATACAACATTTCTATTTCGTTGCTCACTCTAGTATATCAAAAAAACAACTCGCCCATCTTAGCCTGCTTAGTGATGTACTTATCATTCATTAAAATAAGAGCAGCTTATTAATAAGAAACCCGCACTTCTCTCCTCCACATCATTTTTTTGTACATCCATAGACAAGTGAACGTATATAAAGCTGCCCATAGGGTAGTTAGCGGAAGTGAATGCACAGCTTCCACTGGGAGAATAAACGGAAAAAGCGTAAATGCGTACAACGCTGGCATTCGGACGCGCGTAACGAGCGACAGAAACAACATCAGGAGGATATCCATTAGGATGATCACTGTCCATGAAGAAATAGTTAAATACAACAAGGTTCCGATTGTTGCTGACAGGGTCAAAGTAAAGCCTTGCTTGAAGGCGGTCTGGATACGGTATACCCGCTTATGAATGGCTTCATAGGCAACCACAACGACAGGCGGAATTGCCGCAAGCTGCTCTATGCCAAAGAGCCAACAGACAACAAGCCAGCCGAGCATAATAAGGAGAAAGGCCATAGCCGGACGGCCCTTCGCTGCTTGAGAGTGAGCGCAACTTTGATGAGATATGCCAGCGACAACTGATTAATGGCAAAACCAACTAATGAGGTCATGGTCGGAGCAAGACAAATATACAACGGCTGCCTAAGCCAATTGCTGTCGCGAAATGCCCACATCGCAATTGCCATGGCTGCAAATTCGGGCAAAATAAATTCATGTGTATGGCTAATCTCAGATACCACAACCATTGCAATGATAAAAGCAAATGCCGAGCTATAAGCTAATATTATTCCTCTAGACCTGACGTCACTGCTTCCCATCCTCCTGATCAACATACCTTTTCCTTCTTTCCAATTCGGGCGCTAGCAGCCGGTGTTGTCCTCTTAAGAAGCATTATCGTACCTTGCATTATAAAGTCATTACCTATAAATTAATAATATAGGTTTTTTATATAGGTTTTATTTTTTATATAGAAGGTGTAAAAGATGACATTAAATCTGCATGCGTTAATGCTTTTTCACGCTATCGCTTCGACCGGGAGCGTAACGGCAGCCTCCAAAAAGCTGAAGATTAGCCAGCCAGCTATCTCCGCACAAATCCGCAGCTTTGAACGGCTGCATGAAGTCGTTTTATTTGAGAAAAAAGGAAGAATGCTGGCGTTGACCCCGCTTGGACAAAAGCTGCTTCACCCTACCGAGCAGCTATTCGCGATCGAAGAGCAAATAAGGACTATGCTTGACGATTACCATCGGCACCCGCAAGGAAAGCTCCGTATAGCCGGCAATTACTTGGCAACTAGTACGCTCATCCCTAAATGGGCCTCTCTGTTCAAGCAAAAGCACCCGCAAATTGCGGTACAGATTGCTACCGTCAATTCCGGGCAAGCACTCGAGAGCCTGCTGCAGTATGAAGCTGACGTAGCTATCTTTGGCCATGACAGGCTTTCAGAGGATCGCCTTCAATCCCTTCACTGTGTAGAGCTGTTTAGGGACGAGTTTAAATTTGTCACGGCTCCCTCGCACCGTTTTGCCAATCAGAGCATAACCGTTGAAGAAGTCATGAAGGAGCCTTTTATTATGAGGGAGGAAGGAAGCGCTACCCGGAAGAGGTTGTTTGAATTTTGTCAGCTCGTTAATGTTTTGCCCCCTACAATTGAACTGGAGTTCAACGGCTTAAATGAAACGATTCAGGCCGTCGCAGCCGGCTATGGCCTAAGCTTCGTTTCATCAATTGTAGCTAACCGCTTCATCCGGTCGGGAGAACTGGCGGAGGTTATCGTGAAAGGGATTAAAGGGGTAAATACGACGAACAGGATCATTCTCGCTACACATAAGCCTGCCAAGCTTGAACATTACGTCCGCGATTTTAGTTCAATTGCTCTTCGTAACCGTGAGCTGGATTGAAGTATGTTAAATGAGGAGTGATTTTCTTTGGACATTGTTATTCCTACACGTAGATTAATCTACAACAAAGAACAATTAGAACGCTGGAAAAGCGGGGATCGTAATGATTGTATCGATTCGTATTGTAGGAAACTACCAGGCTCTAAGGGGTTTGGCGAGTATATCGCAGGAAAGTACTACGAATCTTTAGGCTATCAATGGATTCACCACGACTTTAACCTTCTGGGCGGAAACAAATTAGGAAAATATCCCACTGCAGAAATCATTTTACGTAGTCATTTCGGGGATTCAAGATACGAAAGCGGTCGAGCATACTGGCCAACGTTCTCTCCATTTGTAAAAACAGAAGAGCCCGACCTGCTGGTCTATAAACCTGACTATTCAGAAATCCGATTTGTTGAATGTAAACGCCGTGACACGAATGATAAGTTAAGAGAAAGTCAAATTCGAGGCATGGCTATTTTGAAATTGTTATTTAACTGTACAGTTGAAGTAGTCGAGATCGTGGAGGAAAGCAGTCTACATCATTTAGAGGAAGTACAGGCGGTTGTTTGGCGGATGTAAGAGAAAGAAAAGATACATGTGTATCGTAATAGACTCGTCTCTGGGTGAAAAAGACTGAGGCATGATTGAGTTTAACTACAACCAATTCCCAGTCTTCGGTGAATTGAGAATAATAATTTTTGGGCTAGTTAAAACTCCGCTGCCGCAACGCCTCGTACAGCAGTACAGTCGAGGCCATCGCCACATTAAGTGACTCCGCCTGTCCGCGAATCGGAATGATTACCGCCTCATCGGACTGCTCCAGTACAGCGTCAGAAATGCCGTTCGATTCATTGCCGAGCAATATCCAGGAAGGCTGCTTCCAGTCGTACGAATAGCATGTATTCGTGGCCTGGAGGCTGGTCGCTACAAGCTTGATGCCGCGTGATTTTGCTTCCGGCAGCAGCTCCGACAGATCCGCTTCCATAATCGGTAGATGATAAAGAGAGCCCATTGTCGAGCGGACCGTCTTCGGATTGTACAGATCGGCGCAGCCTTTGCCGAGCACGACCGCATCGGCCCCTACCGCATCCGCGCTGCGAATAATGGTACCGACATTGCCGGGATCGCGCACGCCGTCCAGTACAACAACGAGCGAATGCTCACGAAACAGAGCAGATTCGACGCGTTTTAGCTTTTCAGCAATCGCAAAGACTGGCGGCGGCGTATCCGTGCCGGTGCATTTGGCCATCACTTGCGGCGATGCTTGCACCCACCGGATGTTTGGCACATCCAAACAAGGCTCCAGCTCTTTAGGCAGCCCGCGCGATTCGTCATACACAATAGTGTCGACCGCAGATTGCGAACGGATAGCCTCCTGAATGACATGAATGCCTTCGATGATGAAGCGGCTTGTCCGGTCTCGGTATTTTTTATCGAGCAAGGAAGCCCATTGCTTTACCCGCTCATTTTGAATGGAAACGATCGTCTCGTGGTTCATTTCTTCTTTACTCAGCCTTCCGCATAAGCTATTTCCAAATTGGATAAATCTTCGTTTTTGCCTACAATGACCAATATGTCGCTGCTTCGAATCAAGTCTTCCGCGTACGGAGCGATGTTCATATTAGTGCCCGACTTAATCGCCATTACGTTGCACTTGAACTTCTGGCGTATATCAAGCTGGATGAGGCTTTTGCCAATCATTGCTGACGGAGCCTTCAGCTCGATAATGCTGTAATCATTCGAAATTTCGATGTAATCCAAAATATTGGGCGAAATCAAATGATGCGCAACCCGCTGCCCCATATCTCTTTCGGGAAATATGACTTTATCAGCGCCGATTTTGGACAGCACTTTGCCATGCAGCTCGTTTTGCGCCTTCACGACGATAGCCCCGCAGCCTAAATCTTTTAAAATAAGCGTCGTTAATATACTCGACTGAATATCTTGTCCAATGGCGACAACGACGACATCGAAATTGCGAAGGCCAAGCGAGCGCATCGCTTCTTCGTCGGTGGAATCAGCCGTCACCGCGTGCGTTACCTTCTCAACTGCATCCTGAACGCGCTGCTCGCTGGAATCGATCGCCAGCACTTCGTATCCCATGCCGGATAAGGTCGCGGCCACGCTTGAGCCGAACCTGCCCATGCCAATGACGGCGAATTGTTTTTTGGCCATTCGATTCACACTCCCTATTCGCAGTTGCAATCCGCCGGTTCTGCCGCACCGGCCGTTCTCCCATAAAAACTTCCTATATTATAGCACAATCAGCCGCTTCGGATGAAAAACGCCGCTGCCGGACATAGTAAATAAGCGAGCAGTATGCCCGCCCGGCATCGGCTGCACGCACGGTCCGTTAACCTGAAGGAGGGATCTTTTTTGCAACCGCCGATTTTGGATTTGCGATCCGCCATCATTGCCCGAGTTCAAAACAACGACAAGCAGCAGTTGACCGAAGTAATCGAAGGCTCGGTCGGCCATGATGAACGAACACTGCCAGGGCTAGGCGTTTTATTTGAAATGATATGGGGCAAGCTTGACGGCAAAGAGCAGGCAAAACTCGTCGATGTCCTGCATCAGCATCTTAGCCAGCTTGAGCCGGTGCTCAAATCTTAAAACCTGCCCGCCAGGTTCTGCTGCCTTATTAATTGTTGTAAAAGGTATTGGCTTCGTATACCGTACGGCCGCCAACGATCGTTCTCGCTACCCAAGGATGATCATCGAAGCGGTCTACAATAATGAGATCTGCCGCTTTGCCCGTCTCGATGGAGCCGACTTCATCCGCAATTCCGCAGGCCTCGGCCGGATGAAGCGTCGCTAATTTCACCGCTGACGGCAAAGCGGCAATCCCTTCGTCCGCCAATTGAAAAACAGCCCGCAGCAGCGACGAAGAATGATAGTCTGAGCAAATGATCGAAGCCGCTCCTGCCGACACCGCATCCACCGCGCGTAAATTCAAATCGTGAGATCCGCCTCGGACAATGTTCGGCGCGCCGACGCACACATATAGTCCAGATGCTGCTGCATGCAGCGCCGTTTCAAGTGTAATCGGAAACTCCGAAACCGAGACCCCCGACGCCTTCGATTGCTCAACCCGCTCAGGCGTATCGTCGTCATGAGAAGCGAGGGAAATGCCTCGGCTAATCGCAAGATCGCCTAGCTGGCGAAGCTTCTCCCAATCAATCTGCCGTCTCCGTACCAGCAATTCTTCCACGATTGTTTTCACTTCATCCGGTCCTATCCCTTGATTTTTCATCACATATCGCTCGAAGGAGCCTTCTTTGTGATATTGTCCTTGTCCGGGGGAGTGATCCATGTAAGACAAATAATCGATTTTCCGCTCCCGTATGTATTGCTCCACAATGGGAAGTCCCGTTAAATAAGTAATTTCGTAACGCAGATGAATTCGATTGCGGACAACCGATCTCTCAACCCGGTAGCTGTTAATAAGCTCAACCATATCCGTCAGTAGATGATCGCCCCGCAAACTGAGTCCGACGCCTAAAGACAAGGAATGAAACATCGTTGTAATACCGTGCAAAGGCAGCTTTCTCTCAAATTCCAGCAGCGACATTTTTAACGGAAACAGCGTATTCGGCCGCGGCTGAACCTCCTTCTCGATCGCATCGTTATGTATATCGACAAGGCCGGGAAGTACATATCGGCCAGCAGCATCAATGCATTCAGCGTCGGGATGGCTGCGCAGCCACTGTTCCCGCTCTCTCTCTCCAGCTTCTGAGGCAAAAACAGCCTCTATTTCCCCTTCACTTACGGCGATCGAGGCGGCTATAACTTCCTTAGGAGTAACTACCATTCCGTTTGTCACAAGCATGGCTCGCGAGGGCGTGTTCTGTTCATCCATCATCGTTTATTCCTTCCTCCCATCCTCCTATTCCTTCTCATCAGCCGATTACCTTTTGTCTGTCCTTTTACATTATCACTTTTTTAGACTTAGGACAAAGCGACTATGACGGACGACGGATACAAACAACAATAAAGACCGCTCCCGAATGGGGAACGGTCTTATCACGAATAACGAATGGATGAAAGTGGAGGCCATTTTGAACCTGGCCTTAGTCAAGCTGCACGACGACTTAGTCTAAACCGAACGGCTCCAAACCTTGTTTGAGCGGCAAAATCGCCGGTTTCTCGCATGTGCTGGCCATTTCGTAATGCTTGCCGTCACGGGATGCGTCATGGAAACCATGCATCGCCTCTAGAACATGGTAGGCAAGCTCGCCGTTGGCGCGGTGTTTGCGACCCGTCAAAATCGCTTTCGCCATATCGGCAGCGCCGACGCCGCGAGCATTTTGCGTAAACCCGTAAGCGAGCGGAATGTCCTGCCACTCATTCGAGCCTGCGCGGTTCAGTTTAATAACGCCTTCAAAGTTGTTCGGATCGGGAACGAGCAGCGTACCTGCACTTCCGTACACTTCAATGCGCGGCGGTTGATGCGATTGGCCCTTCACGTCAAACGTCGTCAGCACCGTTGCGATCGGACCGGCAGCAAAATCGATAATGCCTGCAACGTGCGTCGGCACCTCCACTTTCACTTTCTGACCATATTTCGGCTGGCTTGTAATCGTCCGTTCAGCGAAGGAGGCTCGCACGGAGCCGGTCACGCGATTGATCGGCCCCAGCATAGCGACAAGGGCTGTCAAATAGTAAGGCCCCATATCGAACATCGGGCCGCCGCCTCTTTGATAATAGAAATCGGGAGCCGGATGCCATGATTCATGACCTCCGGAAACCATAAATGCGGTCGCGCCGATTGGCGTGCCGATCCAGCCGTCCTCGATCAGCTTCACGCATGTCTGAATGCTGCCGCCAAGGAACGTGTCCGGCGCGCTGCCGACACGCAGTCCTTTCCGCTCCGCCAGTTCAAGCACTTCTCTTGCTTCCTCGCGCGTAACGGCAAACGGCTTCTCCGTATACACATGCTTGCCTGCTTCCAGCACCTGCAAACAGACGGCCGCGTGCGCTTGCGGGATCGTCAAGTTGATGACCAGCTGAATTTCAGGATCGGCGAGCAGATCTTCGACTGAGCAGCCGCGAATGCCATGCTCCGCCCCTTTCGCAATTGCGCGCTCTACGTCGAGATCGGCGCAGGCGACAATTTCCATCGAATCGAATTGCGAGCCGTTATTCAAATAAGCGGTACTGATATTTCCTGTGCCGATGATGCCTGCTTTCATTTTTTCCATGTTACGCTTGACCTCCGCTCGCTGCCGCTGATTTTCCTTCTGCGCTCCAAACAAAGCCGCGGCGCATCAATTCTTTCACTACCGGCATATCAATAATGTTCGCTTGATGCCCAAGCGAATTGTAGTAAACTCGTCCAACGCCCCAACGTTTTGTCCATACGACTGGCATATCTACCGATTTGTTCAGCGCATGCGGACCGTCCGCAACAGGGAATCGGGTTGTGGCCAGCACCTCGATAGCAGGATCGACATGCAAGTAATACTGCTCGCTGCAAACGTCGAAATCTTCAATGCCTTCCGTTAGCGGGCTTGTGCTGTGCTTGACGTTCACCTTGTAGTCGGTGCCGTCGTTGCCTGGATGGGCAACCCACTGGCCGCCGGTCATAAACTGCCATTCCACATTGTCGCGGAAAGCGTCACACATGCCGCCGTGACAGCCTGCGAGGCCGACACCGCTCTGTACCGCTTCAGAAACGTTCTGGACGAGCTTCTCGTCGATTTTATCCATCGTCCATACCGGAACGATCAGATCGAGTCCTTTCAGCTTCTCGTCATCAGCGAAAGCTTCCAGCGTATTCGACATTTCTACATCGAAGCCTTCGCCTGTCAGCACCTCTTGAAAAATCTCGGCTACTTCCTTCGGCTGATGGCCGTCCCATCCGCCCCATACGATAAGCGCTTTTTTCATCGTGTCGTCAAACTCCTTTGCCTATTTTGCAATTAGGATACCTGCCTGCGTTGTCGCATTATCATTGAAGCTCCGCCAAAGAAACCCATCTGCGTTCTTCGACCGACCGCTCGACTGCTTCGAGCACTTCCTGGCACTTTACCCCGTCGTAGAAATTCGGTACCGGCTGCCGATCCTCCGCAATCGCCTCCATCAGCTCCAGCATCTCGTGTGTAAACGTATGCTCGTAGCCGATCGGATGTCCAGCAGGCCACCAAGCGTCCATGTAAGCGTGAGGAGCATCGGTCGCAAGCACGCGGCGGAAGCCTTGAACATCTTCAGCGTCGCTCGTAAAATAAACCTGCAGTTCGTTCATCCGTTCAAAATCGAATTTAATGCTGCCAAGGCTGCCGTTGATCTCGAACGCATTCGTGCTGCGATGTCCCGCTGCGAAACGCGTTGCTTCGAAGCTTCCAAGCGCACCATTCTCGAATCTCGCAAGGAACAGCGTCGCGTCGTCGACCGTCACCTCGCCTTTCGGACCGTCTTTGTCGCCTTTGGCACTGAGGCCTGTCATCGTTTGCGGAATTGGACGCTCCTTAATGAACGTTTCGCTGACGCCGACAACATCCTTGATTTCACCAGCCAAATAACGTGCCATGTCGATCAGATGAGCGCCAAGGTCGCCATGCGAGCCGGAACCGGCAATCTCTTTCTGCAGCCGCCAGACAAGCGGGAATTCGGGATCCATAATCCAGTCCTGCAAAAAGGTTGCACGGAAATGGTAGATCCGTCCAATTCGTCCCTCTTCGATCAACTTCTTCGCCAACTTAACGGCGGGCGCAAACCGGTAGCTGAAACCGACCATATGCTTGACGCCGGCTTCTTCCGCAGCTGCCAGCATTTCTCTCGAATCGGCTAGCGACAGAGCCAGCGGCTTCTCGCAAAAAAGATGCTTGCCGGCTTTCGCCGCCTCAATCGCAATTTCCTTGTGAGCGTCGCTCGGTGCGTTAATATCGATCAGATCAATATCGTCTCTTGCAATCAACTCGCGCCAATCTGTAACGGCGTCCTCCCAGCCGAACTGGGATCTCGCTTGCTCAAGCGCTTCCGCATTGCGTCCGCAAATCGCTTTCATTACCGGCTTTGCCTTCGCTTGCGGGAAGAACATCGGCAATGCGCGATATGCGTTGCTGTGCGCCTTGCCCATAAATTTGTAACCAACCATTCCTACTCGAACGTTCCCCATTCTTCAACAACCGCCTTTCGAATAATTGGAATTACGAACTTTCGCGCTGAACGAATTGTACAGGCAGCAGCCGACCTTGCCACTGCTCCTCTTCGCCCTCTTGAGGCTGCAGCAGTCTCTTAGCCGCTTCGCGTCCCATCTCGTAGAACGGAACCGCTACAGTCGACAGCTTTGGACTTACGATCCGCGATCCATCAGAATCGTCGTAGCCGACCAAGGCCAACTGCTCGCCGATCGTGATTCCGCGTTCGCGCAAGCCGTCCATGACACCGATTGCCATCCGGTCATTGGCGGCAAAAATGGCGTCAATCTCTCCCGTACCGAACAGTTCCGCGAGCTCAGCGGAAGCTTCATAGCCGCTTTTGCGGCTATAGTTGCCGGTAAATATCCGCATCGGATCGACCGTCAAGCCGGCCTCCAGCAGTGCTTGCCTGTAACCGGCTAGCCGATCCGCGCTATTGGAATATTCGTCCGGGCCGTTCAAAAAGGCGATACGGCTCCGTCCCTGCGCGATTAAATGCTTCACCGCTTCATAGCTGCCCGACCGATGATCGGCGTCTACCGACAAGTAACCTTGCCCGTCAAATCGCTGATTCACGAGACAAAAAGGATGTCCGCCGGCATGCAGCTCCGCCAGCGCCGCCCGCTCCTCGGGCACATCTTTGGCACCGAGTACGATACAGGCATCGACCTTTTGCGTTTGAAACAGCTTGGCGTAATCGCGCTTGCCGTCCATTTCTCGTAAGATAAGCAGCAAATCGTAGTCGCATCTTTTCGCCATATCGCCAATGCCGCTTAAAATTTCCGAAAAATAATAGGCCGAAAACAAATGCACCTTCGGCATGTAAGGCACAATAACGCCGATATTTCCACTCTTCCGGCGAGCCAGCCGCTGCGCTTGCGCATTAGGCACATAGCCGAGCTCGGCCGCCGCTGCAAGCACCCGCTCGCGAGTTGCCGGCTTGATCGGTCCGACGTTATTTAAGACGCGAGACACAGTCGCTTCCGATACGCCTGCTAGCTTCGCTACTTCTTTTCGAATAAAGCATCATCCTTAATCAAACAAATTGCAGTGATTCATTAATGTACACGCGTACATTATGGCATGCAAACGTTTCCGCGTCAAGAAGCGAAGCGCCAAAATACAAAAATGAACCTCTACAATCGGACGTTTCAAAACGTGCCGCAAGGAAAGGTTCATCACACTTGTACAGTACAGTCTTCATAAGACTCAGAAACTATTGGGCGGTGGGGGATAATTCATACGATCTTTCATCGACGATGCGCTGACCATCAGTAAAATCGCCGACGTCAGATGCATCAACATACCTAAAATCGGAATCCACGCCAGCAGGGAGGTAATAAGACCCATAATGCTTCCGTAAATCGTAGTACGAGCCTGAGTGCTGAATATCAGCGTAAGGATATGAAGAACAAACATAACGAAAAGCGGGGTGTATGCAAACCCCATAACAATCAAACCGCCCATAATCGGGATACCTAACACCAGCTCAAGACTTCCAGTTACCCATTTCAACGTTCTAGCTGTTTCCAAGTAATCACCTCTACAAACAAATTTCGATTATTGAAGGAATAATTGTCCAATATCTATTCAACCATTATAGGTCTATTGTCGAAACTCATTCAACGAAAATGAACCTTCTCAGTCGGACGTTTAAAACGTGCCGAGCCGGAAGGTTCGTCGCTAAATCCTTATAAAGGATTAGAAGCTTTGCGGTGGAGCAGGATGATTTACTTGTTGTTTCGTCTGCGCTGCGCTTACCATGAGCAAAATCGCCGACGTCAAGTGCAAGATCATGCCCAAAATCGGGATCCACGCCAGCAGGGAAGTAATAAGGCCGACAATGCTGCCGTATTTGGACGTTCCCGCTTGGCTGCTAAGAACCAGCGTAATGATATGAAGAATAAACATAATACCGAGCGGAATGTACCAGAAGCCCATAACGATCAAACCGCCGAGAATAGGAATGCCCAAAACGAGCTCAAGCGCTCCCGTAACCCACTTTAACGTTTTTGCCGTTTGCAAAAATATCACCTCCGCAACAAAATTCGAGTAATATCGGAAAAATCATCCAATATTCACTTCACCCATTATAGGCCATATGTCACATTTTAGACAATACTTTTTATGGGTTTTCAGCAAAAAAAATAATCCGATTTTACATAATCGGATTATTTCATACTGTTTTTATATCGAAAACTTAATTTTATGGAGCCGTCTCCAAAAATTTCATCGACGGATTTTTTTCCATTGCAGTACGCATCGCATACTCGTTCTCGAACAGAACGACATAGTTGCCTTTCTTATCCTTCGCCAGAAGCGAGTTAATCCGGAACTTCGACGGATCGACTTTGTCGTCGACAATCCAGCGCGCGAACTGGAACTGCATCCGGTGCAGCTGAATTTCAACGCCGTACTCGCCGCGCATCCGATGCTCGAACACCTCGAACTGGAGGTTGCCGACTACGCCGAGAATCGTCTCTTCGAAGCTGCCTGCGGAATGGAACACTTGAATCGTGCCTTCCTCCGTCAGCTGGTCGATGCCCTTCTGGTACTGCTTATGCTTCAGTGCGTTTTTAACTGTAACTTTAGCAAAAATTTCCGGGGAGAACGTCGGCAGCTCGTCGAACACGACCTCCGATCCTTGCGACAGCGAGTCGCCGATACGGAAAATGCCCGGGTCGAACAAGCCGATGATATCGCCCGGATAAGCGGATTGGACAATATCACGGTCCTGTGCCAAAAACTGCTGCGGCTGGGACAGCTTAATGTCTTTGCCGTTGCGCACATGGCGAACGCTCATTCCGCGGTCGAATTTGCCCGAGCAAATACGCAGAAATGCGATACGGTCGCGGTGCGCCGGATTCATGTTCGCTTGGATTTTGAAAATATAACCGGTGAACTTCTCGTTCGTTGGCTCGATCGATCCGGTTGTGCTCATGCGAGGAGCCGGCTTCGGCGCCAGCTGCAGGAAGTTCTCCAAGAACGTCTGCACGCCGAAATTGTTGACTGCGCTGCCGAAGAAGATCGGCGTCAGTTCACCCGCCCGCACTTTGTCGTAATCGAATGGATCGCCCGCAACGTCGAGAAGCTCCAAGTCCTGCACCAATTGGTCGTGCAAATAGTCGCCCGCCATTTCGCGTATGATGGTGTCGTTGTAGTCGTCCACCTTGCGGACTTCAATCTTGCTATGGTCATTGCCTTGGAACAGCTCCACCTGATTTTTCATCCGGTCGTATACGCCGCACAGCTCGCGTCCCATGCCGATCGGCCAGTTCATCGGCACCGAACGGATGCCGAGCACCTGCTCCAATTCCTCCATCAGCTCGAACGGGCTTTTGCCCTCGCGGTCCAGCTTGTTGATGAACGTGAAAATTGGAATCCCGCGCTTCCGACATACTTGGAACAGCTTGATTGTCTGTGCCTCGACGCCCTTCGCGACGTCGATCAGCATGACTGCGCTGTCCGCTGCCGTCAGCGTGCGATACGTATCCTCGGAGAAATCCTGGTGACCCGGGGTATCCAAGATGTTCACACGATGATCCAAATAATCGAACTGCATAACGCTGGACGTTACCGAAATACCGCGCTGCTTCTCGATTTCCATCCAGTCGGACGTCGCATGGCGGTTCGCCTTGCGCGCCTTGACCGAGCCCGCTTCCCGAATCGCGCCCCCGAACAGCAAGAGCTTCTCGGTCAGCGTCGTTTTACCGGCATCCGGGTGAGAAATAATAGCAAAGGTGCGTCGTTTGTCGACTTCCTGCTTCAGTTCATTGCTTAATGTTTGACTCATCATTGACTTCCCTTCATGGTAAAGCGTCCCATCGGATAAAAAACGATGAGACGCCGTTTCAGACTTCTTATTTGCCGTTGTTGCTGATCCAAATGACATTATCTTCATCCTGCCCGTTGACCGGCCACCAATGGAAGCCGTCCTTCGCCAGCAGCTCGTCGGCCGCCTTTGGTCCCCAAGAGCCAACTGGGTATTGCTGGAGATCGCTCTTCTCCTCGCGCCAAGCGGCTGCGATGCGATCGACGAACTCCCAAGCCTGCGCCACTTCGTCCCAGCGCGTGAAATACGTGGAGTCGCCGCGAACGGCGTCGTAGATAAGACGCTCGTAAGCTTCCGGCGTATTCAGCCCGACCTGGCAGCTTTGGCAAAATTCCATAGCTACCGGCTGCACCGAATTATCGGCGCCCGGCGTCTTGGCATTGATTTTAATATAGATGCCTTCCGTCGGATTAACCCGAATGACTAATAAATTCGGCGCCAAGTTGTGGCGTTGTCCGAACAGCGTGTTTTGCGCAGCCGATTTGAATTCGACGACGACCTCGGTCGTCTTGACCGGAAGCCTTTTGCCCGTACGAATATAGAACGGAACGCCCGCCCAGCGGAAGTTATCAACGGCTATCTTGGCTGCAAAATAAGTCTCGGTAGTCGATTCCTCGTTCACCGATTCTTCTTCACGATACCCTGGAAACGCCTTGTCTTTGACCGTTCCCGCCGAATATTGACCGCGAACGACATGGCTGCGAACCTCGTCGCCGGAAGCGTAAGGACGAAGTGAGCGAAGTACCTTCACCTTCTCGTCGCGAATGTCCTCCCCGTGCAGACGGCTTGGCGGCTCCATTGCAATCATCGTCAGCATTTGCAGCATATGGTTTTGGCCCATGTCGCGAAGCGCGCCGGACTTGTCGTAATAGCCGCCCCGCTCCTCTACGCCGACCGTTTCGGATAGCGTAATTTGCACGTTGGCTATATGATGATTGTTCCACAGCGGCTCGAAGAACGCATTGGCAAATCGGATGACTTGGATGTTCTGCACCATTTCTTTGCCAAGGTAGTGGTCGATGCGGTACACTTCTTCTTCTTGAAATACTTGACGGATTTGGTCGTTCAGCTTGCGTGCCGATTCCAGATCGTAGCCAAAAGGCTTCTCGATCACGACGCGATGCCAGCCGTTGCTTTCCAGCAATCCGCCGTCCCGCAAATTAAACGAAACCGGGCCGAACAGCTCAGGAGCCAGCGCCAAATAAAACAACCGATTGCCCGGAATATCGAATTTCGCATCCAGCTCGTTAGACAAAACGGCCAGATCCTTGAATCCTTTCACATCGGTGCTATCCAGCGACATATATTCAAAATGCTCAGCGAAACGGTTCCAAAGCTCGATATCGTCCGCTTTGTACCGGCAAAATTGCACGATCGAGTCGTAGACGTCGGCGCGGAATTGCTCATTGGTGCGGCTGCGGCGGGCCAGCCCGACTACCGCGAAATTTTCAGAAAGCTTGCCTTCTTTATATAAGCTGAACAAGGCGGGAAACAGTTTGCGTTTGGCCAAGTCTCCCGTTGCGCCGAACAAATAATATACAGCGCCCTGTCCAAGCGTCGGTTCGAGGTTCGTATTCTGGTTCATGGTCCTCATTCTTTCCTATAATTTTTGGAGTTTACATCTTATGTAGTTTAGCATAATAATCCTCAAACTGCCATTCATCCCGTATATAAAATACGAATAAACCGATACAAAAAGCTAATCTCCCGCAGGCTGTGCGTAATCGCCCGTGATGAGCGGCACTCCGGCAATGAGGCGAAGCTGTCCGGTTTCCGAATCGCGATGAACAGCTGCCTGCAAATTCGCTTTTTTACCTTTCCCGGCTTCGACAGATACATACAGCTTCTCCGTATAATAGGTCGTACTGACCGTTCCGCCGTCGTCATAACGATCGACCTTGGACGCGCCAGCCCGCTGCGCCAGCTTCTCCGATGCACTATTATATTCCGTCAAGCCTCTCGATGTCATTCCTATCCGATAATCCGCTTCTAATTGACGCAGCGCGTCTTCCATCCGTTCGATCAATTCAAGCAGCTTGTCCCGATTCGCTCCAGAGCCGCTTGTTGTTCGGAACAATACGACAAGCCGTCTCTCTTTGCCCGAGGGCAGCGCATCCGCCGTAAGGATGCCGCCGTAGGACGGAAGCTCCTTTATAGCTGAACGGACTTGATCGATATAGATCAAATTTTGAGGCGCTTCCTCCAGCTCCGGCTTGAGCGCCTCAAGCAGCCGTTCGACCGTCGCCTCATTTCCTGCCGCATCCCAGCGAATCGACCATTCCGCTCGGGCAGCCCCGCCTTTGTACAAACCGTCCGTCCATTCCCATAACGCCCTCAAGTCATGCTGATCAGCGCTTACGGCTGCCTTGTCAGGCGTGATGCCCGACGCCGGCTTGCCTTTCCCGCTTGCCGCCCAATAACCGCCGATTAGCAAAATAAGCAAGGCGGCAAGCACCGCCGCACGCGCCCCTTTACTGCCGTAAACCGACTGTCCCCGCTTTATACGCTGCTTGACGATGACAACCGCCGCCTTTCTTGCCGTATTGGTCCGGCTAAGCAGCCCGTAGGCTTTTAGCCGAAACTGGGTAAATAACTATACGCATTCGCCCTTGGGTGAATAGACTGTGTCAAACCGATTTATAGGAGGATGGCCAGCTATGGAACAAATTTACCCTCTTCAAGAGGATGTTATTAGCCAGTTTTGCGGCATGCCCGTTTGCGTTATTTTACAGGATGGCAGCCGGCATGTTGGCGTTCTTAGCCGCTGTGGGGGCGGGAAGCTCGTGCTGAACGATCCTGCCGGTGAAATAAGCGAAGAGGAAATTATCGCCGAAGCTACGAAAGCAAGCAAGACGAAAAAAGGAAAACCGGCCAAAGCGAATCCGCCAAAGAAAGACGTTCAGGCCCAGTCCTATCCGTACACTCCATACAGCTACAATTCTTTCTCCCCGTTCGGCGGCGCGCTTGCGATTGATCTTGCATTTATCGCCTTTCTGTTCCTGCTTCTCTAATCGTTCGACAACGGCTTTCGCCAGACATTGCGACGGCTCTTTCTTATGCTGAAACTAAGCCATGCCGGGCAACTCCCGGCGAAACGCCGGCTATTGAAGGAGGAATAGCAATTGAACGTCCGACCGACTCAACGCATGGAAAATGTAAGGCGTCCCGCGCCCGCGCAACCCGCCAATCGAGCGGCCGCTTACCCGTACCGGGAAGAGAAGCCTCAGCTGCCTCCCGAGCTCGGCTTCAAATTGCCTATGGCCGAACAGCTTTCGGACGCTGTCGCTGCCGAATGGCTGCTCAAGCTTCATCATGCTGAAGTGACGCTGCGGCTGCGCCTGAAACGGCTTCATGCCGATGCCGACGGCAAGGAAGGAGCAGCGCTGGAAGCGCTGCGGCTGCTGACAGCCGTTATGAACGAGCTGCTGGCCTATGCCCAGGAGAATCGGAACTACCTGAACAGCCATCAAAAGGAAACGCTGCTGCAAGCGATGCGGGCAAGTGAAGCCTCAAGAATCGGGCTAATAATTGAACAGGAAGCCAACTGGCACATCGACGAAGCCCTTGCCGCTCTCATCCATCGCCAAGAGCCTGGCCGATTAAATGCGCTTGTCAGCGAACGGGGCGGCTTGTATCGCAAGCTGCTGGAGCGGCTTGCCCCAATGTGCGGCGGCACGGTGAGCGATATCGTTATTGAAAGCAGCTCAAACAACCGGCTTCCCTACTTTTATAACTATAATTCGCAATTCTACTGGCCCTTCCCTGCCAGCGGCCGCTTTCTGAACCGAAAATATTAACTTCTTTTTCCACAACAAAAAACACCGAAAACGGATGAATCCGGATTCCGGTGCTCTGGCAGCTGCTCTATGGCTCAGGAACGCCGCATCTGCCCCCGCTCACGCCCTGACTTGCTTATTCGGCAATCCCTTGCTTATGCGCATAAATGGCGGCTTGCGTACGATCGTCCACACCCAGCTTATTGAATATATTCGTAATATGGAATTTTACCGTCTTCACTCCTATGTAGAGCTGGTCGGCGATTTCTTGGTTGGACAAGCCTTGCGCAACCCTCTTCAGCACGTCCATTTCACGTTCGGTCAAATCCTCGTGCAGCGGCGCTTGCAACGGCTGCTTTGGCTGCCGAAGCCGGTTCATCATTTTGGCCGCTACCTGCGATTCGAGAACGGATTGCCCGCGCGAAGCGGCCCGGATAGCGTCGGCGATCTCGTTCGCCCGCGACGTTTTCAACAAATAGCTGAAGGCCCCCGCTTCGATGACTGGGTACAGCTTGCTGTCGTCCAAATAGCTTGTCAGCACGATTACTTTACAGTCGGGGTACAATTCCAGCAGCTTCTCTGTCGTCTCAACGCCGTCCATTCCTTCCATCACCAAATCCATGAGAACGACATCCGGCTTATAAGCTTGCGCAAGCCGTATCCCGTCATAACCGTTGCTGGCTTCGCCGACGACCTCGATTCCTTCCTCGGTATCCAGTACAGCGGCCAATCCGATCCGTACCATCTCATGATCGTCTACCAGCAGCACCTTTATCGATTGATTCAACTGTTCAGTCGGCTCCACACAAATCCCCTGCTTTCCATCATTAATTGTCTCTATTCCTTATCGTTCGCTTGCATTCGCATCCAGCTGCACGAGCGGAACGCGTATATCGATAACGGTGCCTTCTCCCGGTTTCGAGGCCATCTTCAGCGTGCCTCCAAGCTCCGTCACCCGTTCTTCCATCGTTAGCAATCCGTACGATGTCTGTTTTTTCGCTTCCAGGTCGAAGCCGATTCCACTGTCTTTCAACAGCATGCGAACCTGATCGCCTGAACGCTGGAGCTTGATCTCCATGCTGTCCGCTTTTGCGTGCCGAAGCGTGTTCGACAAAGCCTCCTGGGCGATGCGAAACAGATGATCCTCCGCCCCCGGCTGCAGCGCAATCGTATCGTCCACTTCCAGTTGAATCGTCATCGGCACCTTCTGCTTTAGTTCCTCGACAAGCACGGTCAGCGCCAACGCCAAGTTTTTGCCGTCCAGATGCACAGGACGCAAATGAAGGAGCAGCGCCCGCATTTCGGATTGCGCAACGGCTGCCATTTCCTCGATCAGCTGCACCTGTCTGCGCGCACGCTCCCAGTCTCGTTCGATGGTACGGCTGACAGCCGTCGCCGTCATCGAAATGGCGAACAGCTGCTGGCTGACCGCATCATGCAGTTCCCGGGCAAGCCGCTGCCGTTCCTCGATAACGGCCGAAAACTTTACCTTTTCCGTCCAAATCGGATCGGTCTGCGCCGGTTCTTCTGCCGACTCCGCCCCGCTATCGTTCAGCGAGTCGATGGTTACGCGAGGGCGATGCTTTCTCTGCTGCTCCGTCAACCGCTGCAGCGCAGCTTTCAGCTTCGAGTTTTGCAAGTAACCGACCAAAGCCGCTAAAGCCATCGAAGCGCCGATGACGCTTAGCCCGATGACGGCCCACTTTCCTTGCAAGGTGAACAGCTTGATGTAACCGATGCTCTGAAGCACGATGACGACGAGACTGACAATGATGAGCAGCCATAGCACCGTCTCCGTTATGTTTCTTCTGCGCGCCGCTCGATTGCCGCTTTCATGCTCAGGCGGCCTCCGTTCTGCCATCCGGTCCACTCCTTCTTATCATTAAGCAGGCAAGAGCAGACCGGGAATGTCCCCGGTCCGCCCTTTGCTGCCGTGCAATCGATTATTCAGCGTCAAACGATGTTGTCGCCGGAGCCGCCGATTTGTTCAGCTTGCTCTTCAACGCTTCGAGCTGCTCGTCGACTTTCATTTTCTTCTCGGCATCCGCTACGTTAAAAGTAGCAGCTGTCGTTCCGCCGTAGTTGTGTGGCGTGCGAAGTACGTCCGCTTCTGCTTCGAGCTGGATGATTTTCTCTTCCATCCGGTGGAAGCCTCTAGAAGCTGTACCGCTGTCGATCGAATGATTCGACGAAATCTGCGCCATTTGTTTTTGCGCTTTGGCCATTTGAGCTCGCGACGCCAACTCATTCCGTTTGTTGCGGAGCTGATAGAACTCTTCCTTCATCGTGTGAAGCTGCTGCATCAAGCCCTCTGCCTGAGCTTTGGCTTGCGTATGAAGGTCGGTATATTCGATCGTTTTTTGCTCAAAGTAAAGCTTTTCTTCCAGCAGCTTGCGTGCCAATTCCTCATGCTCGGAGCGCAGTGCCGCCTCCGCTTTCGACTCGCGGTCCGCCGCGCTGCGAACCGCTTCTTCCAAACGCTGCTTCATGCGGCGCTCGTTCGCCATTTGCTTCGCTACCGTTACTTCCGCTTGATGAATCTCAGCTTCCATGTCGCGCAAGTATTGGTTAAGCATAACCACCGGATCTTCAATTTTATCCAATACTTCATTCACCGAAGCCTTCGTCATGTCCTTCATTCTTTTAAAGATACCCATTGTTAAATCTCTCCCTTCTCATATTTGGCCAGTTTGGCCCGTAATTCTTCATTTTCTTTGTGCAAAGCCTTTTTCTCCAGATCTTCCATCATCCGGTCGAATTGAGCCGAAGTTTGCTGTTCATTTGCTCCCGCCGATTGGGTGTTAGCGTTAGCGCCCCACGACGGTTTTGGAGGCTGAGGCGGGTTCGTGTACGGTCCGCCTTGGTACGAATTGCTGCCGTAAGGACCGTTTCCGTTTCCATTGCCGTAGCCGCTTCCACCGAAGCCGCCCGGTCCGCCGTAACCTGGACCTGGACCCGGACCCGGACCGAAGCCGTTGTAATACGGCGGTTCCTTCGGTACGACCATACCAGCTAAGAGATAGACCAGAATGACCGTTCCGCTAGTAAGAATCGTGACGACGATGAGCAGAATCCGGATCAATGTCGCATCGACATTAATTAACTCCGCCAAGCCGCCGCACAAGCCGAATAATTTCTTGTCTCGTGACGAGCGGTACAGTTTTTTCAAGACGTCCACCCTTCCTTAGCGAGCTTTTTCTTTAACTGATCTAACTCGCGCTCGATGACGGATTGTACCGTGTTGCCCGCTTCGGAAGCGAACTCCCTTCCCATGCGGCGCAGGTCCTGGAAGCTCTTAGCTTCCAATTCCATATCGCTGATGCGATCTTCCAGTCTTCTGAACATCGTGCCTGGCTGAACGCCCTGCTCGCCGTAACCGCCGGTATATCTTGCGTTCATTCGCTGCTGCAGTCTAAGCGATTCCATACGAGCCGCGTAATACTCGCGCTTATCATAGACGGACTGGTATTCGCTGCGCATTTGGCGAAGCTGATCTTCCAGATCCATCGTATTTTGTTGGCTCTGCTCGTACAAATTACGGTACTGTGCGGAACGTTCCTCCGCATTCGCTTTCTCGTGGAGAGCGATGCGAGCCAGTTGTTCTTCTCCGGCTTTCAAAGCCGTCATCGCCTGATGCTCGCGTTTCTCCTTTTGCTGCTCAGCTTGCAGCCATTGCGCCTTCAAATGGTTGCTGTGGCCTGCGTATTGCTGGTACAGCCTCTCCGCTTGAATAATATCTTCTCTTGTCGCCCATAAAAACTGGTCAATCAAGCGAACCGGATCCTCCGCTTTCTCCAATCGTTCATTCAACGTGGCGACCGTAATGTCGCGCACTCGACGCATAATGCTCATCTTTCGAACCCCTCCTCGCCTATCTCGTTATTAATATCCGCGATTGCTGCCGTTTCTGATTTTCGATACGCCTAGTACGATCAACGCGATCGCGATAGCTAGGAAAATAATGCTTGAGAATTTGCTGACCAGCATCAAAACCCCGATTGCGGCCAGTATGCCGCCAATCCATTTCTTGTCGTTCTTCCAACCGACCACCCCGAGTCCGATTAGAATAAACGGGAAGAAGAACCAGAAAATCGATCCGAAATGAACCCCTATAAAGTTAAGTACAACGATCGCTCCAACAACTACGAGCAAAACGCCAAGCGCTTTTTTGCCATTCATTCTATTATCCACCGCCTTTCTATTATCGTGCAATATGTCTTTCTACTGCCGGGTGCTGCTTGCTCTCTTGCTTATGTTCTTATTCTAGATCGATTCGCCCTTTTCTAAAACGGACCTGCGTCGGTTTTTGCACTAGACCAAGGTCGGGGTACCTGCCCCGTCCCCCGAATTACCCGGTCATCAAGCAAAGAAACCGCCCCTTCCTGCGGGCGATTTCTCTACTGTTACTTTCCCTATTAGACTGCTGACTCTATCCCTTTTCCCGATACAGCATCATTTCACGGTATGACGTTTGGAAGCCTCGTCCAGTACCGTCTGAACAGTATGCTCTTCTAAATAGCGATGAAGCTGCTGTTCCGCGCCGTCCATCACTTTTTTAACTAGGCATTCTCTCTTTTCGGAATGATCGCATTCCGGGTGCGAAGCCTCATTGCCGCTTAACAGCTCATGCTGCCGGGAACTCGAATTGGAACACTCGAACAGCTGCTGTCTGCCTTCAATCACTTGGATGACATCGAGAAAGGTAATGTGTTCGGCCGGTCTAGCCAGCTCATAACCGCCGTTCACGCCAGGTACAGCTCGTACGATTCCATCCTGCCTTAGCTTCGACATAATTTTCGACAAGTAGCTGTCCGAAACGCCCAGCGCTGCCGACAATTCCTTAATTCCAATATTATGACGTCGTTCCGCGTTGCCCAAATGAATTAAAGCATGCAGAGCGTAATCTGTGCTTTTTGAAAATTGCATAAAAGTCGTCCCCCTGTCTACGAGTTTAGATCATAGATGTATGATATCCATATTAAAGGAATCGATTTTCAGATGCAAGAGATGACCGTTTCCAATCCTTCATAAATAATAGAGGCTGTCCCATCATTAATGAAATGATTTTGGACAACCTCTATCTTCGCCTTGCACTCGGCGTATTATTAAATTGTTTTGCACACAATAACGTTGGTGCATAAAACGCCGTTTACTGGCCGGATTATCATTCTAATACAGCTTAAGCGTATCGATTCGCCGGAATGCCCAAGCCAAGATTTCCTCTCAGCGTAGAGCTTTCGTATTCCGTGCGGAACAGACCTCTTTGCTGTAAAATCGGCACGACCTCATTCAAGAAATCATCCAGTCCGAACGGACCGAACGGTACAAACATAAAGCCGTCCGCGGCTCCCGCTTCAAACCACTGCTGAAGCTTATCGGCGATTTGTTCGGCTGTTCCGATAAACGGACTGCGCGGCGTTGTAGCCTCAATCGCAAGCTGGCGCAGCGTCTTTCCGCTTTGCAAATCTTCCGTAAATTGTTTAAAGGTGCCTTCCTGGCCTGGTATAAGGGAAAGCAGGTTCAGCGCCGGCTCATCCAGCGGAAATTGCGATAGATCAAGATGGTTGAAGAATCGGCTCGTATACTTAAGCGCATGCTCGATCGTAACCAAATTCGCGATTTCCTGATATTTTTGCTCTGCTTCTTCTGCGGTCTTGCCGATGACCGGCGAAATATTCGGGAAAACTAGAATATCGTCGGCGGATCTGCCAAACGTCTCGGCTCTTCTTCTCATATCTTCGCGGAAATTGGTCCCTTCCTCGATCGTCTGCGGTATGGAGTAAATGGCGTTGGCGAATTGAGCCGCAAAGTTTCGGCCGGGCTCCGACAGTCCTGCCTGGAAAATAACGGGCTGTCCCTGCGGGGAACGTGCGACGTTTAGCGGTCCTTTTACAGAGAAAAACTTCCCTTTATGATTAAGCGTGTGCATCTTCTCAGGATCGAAAAACACGCCTGTCTGCTTGTCACGAACAAAGGCGTCGTCCTCCCATGAATCCCATAATCCTTGTGCGACTTCCAGATATTCAGTGGCCAGCTCATATTTTTCATCGTGCTGAACCGTTTTTTCATTGAAATTGTGGGCAGCCCCGTCGAGCAAACCGGAGGTGACGACATTCCAGCCAGCGCGGCCGCCGCTTAACATGTCCATACTCGCAAATTGGCGCGCAATCGTAAACGGATCGCTGTACGTGGAAGATACGGTGCCGACCAGACCGATTTTAGAAGTGACTGCAGCCAGCGCGCTCAACAAAGAGATGGGTTCCAGCCGATTTAAAAAATGCGGCATCGATTGCTCGGTAATATATAAGCCGTCCGCAATAAAGACGATATCGAAGAGCGCCGCCTCGGCTTTCTGCGCCCATAGCTTGTAAAGCTCAAAATTGACGCTTGCGTCCGTCTGGGCGTCGGGATGCCTCCATTCCGACATGCTGCCTCCGATGCCGCGCAAATTGACGGCCAGTTTCATTTTCCTGCTTCCCATGTTCACGCCTCCTCCTCTAATCCGTTCAAATCAAGCCGGTAGCCTTCCATAAAATGCTCATCCGAATAAAAGTCCTGATCGGTGGCGCGCGTAAAGCCTAAATGCGTGTATAACCGCACAGCCGGTGCGTTGCTTTCCGATGAAGTATGCAAAAATAAAAAAGCGGAGCCGGACGCCGACGCTCTCCTCGCGCTTTCATGCACAAGACGGCTGGCAATTCCCTTGCCTTGCCATTCCGGCAAGACCGCAAGCCTGCGTAAAATTGGCGTTGCAATGGCATCGTTGACGATGCCGTATGCTTCTTCGAAAGAATGGAACAATTCGCCCGTTCCAACAATAAGGCCGTCCGCTTCGGCAACAAACCGCTCCTGAGAACCCTCTTCCAAATAGGTGAGCAGCGCTTGACGGAGCGCTTCTTCTATTCCGGGGTGTGAGACGGCAAATTGTTCCCAAGCCCGCGTCAGTACATGGATAACGGAATCATAGTCTGCAGGCACTGCGCTGCGGATGCGGATATTTGACTTGCTTGATAAAGGGTTTGTCATACTCATTGCAGTTCTCCTCCAGCTTGGATAGGGTGGTGACATGCCGTAAAGTGCTCTTTGCCGATCTGTTGCCAGACGGGCGCTTCCGCTTGGCATTTGTCCGAGGCTGCCGGGCATCTGGTATGAAACGGACAGCCTGTCGTACGAAATGCCTGTGAAGGCACTTCTCCTTTTAGCGGCACATACTCTTTTTTGCCGGAAGGATCGGCAGCGGGAATCGCTGACATTAACGCCTGCGTATATGGGTGAGCCGGAGAAGCGAACAAGGTTTCCGTCGAAGCAAGCTCAACAAGCTGTCCCAAGTACATCACCCCTACACGATCCGACAAATGTCGAACGACATGCAGATCATGGGCAATAAACAAATAAGTCAGCCCAAGTGTTCGCTGCAGCTCCTGCAGCAAATTAATGATTTGCGCCTGTACGGATACGTCCAAGGCAGATACCGCTTCATCCAGTACGATAAATTTCGGATTTAGAGCAATGGCTCTCGCAATCGCAATACGTTGACGCTGTCCTCCAGAAAACTCGTGCGGATAGCGATTGGCCGAGGCAGGATCAAGCCCTACCAGACGCATCAGCTCCTCCACCTTCTCTTTCCGTTGCTGAGAAGACAGCGAGAGGTGCACGCGCAGCGGCTCTCCGATAATATCCGCAACCTTCCAGTGCGAATTGATCGAGCTGTACGGATCTTGAAACACCATCTGCATTTCGCGGCGCAAGCGGTGTACTTCCTTCGGCTTCGCCCCGGTCAGGTTAAGCCCTTCCCAGTTGATTTGACCGTCCGTTACCTTCTCCAATTGCAGCAGCATGCGACCCAGCGTCGATTTGCCGCTGCCGGATTCTCCGACCAGACCTAGCGTTTCGCCCTTATAAATTTGCAAAGAAACGTCGTTCACCGCATGAACGGCATGCTTGCTTCTTGTCAGCAGCCTGCGGCTGTTTATCGCGAAATTTTTGGTGACATGTACTGCTTCCATTAATACATCATCGCCGTCCATATCTGCGGACGCAGCGGCAACCGTCGCCGTCGCCTTTTCCTGCTCGTACATCTCCCGTTCTGTGCCGAGCGGAAACTCCGCTACTCGTTCTGCATGCCAGCAAGCAACGCTGTTGGCCCCGTCAGCTACGGCAGGCGGTTCTTCGGAGCGGCATTGATCGGTCGCAAACGGGCAGCGAGGATGAAAACGGCATCCCTTCGGTAAATCGGCCAAATTCGGAATAGCCCCCGGAATGTGATACAACGGCTTTGTGCGATCGCTGTTCAATGTCATGACTGACTGCAGCAGTCCTCTTGTGTATGGATGCTGCGGCTTCTCGTACAGCGACTTCACATCCGACACCTCGACCACCTTGCCCGCATACATCACCGCTACTCGATCCGCCATTTCCGCAGCGACCCCCAGGTCATGCGTGATGAGCAGAATCGACATGTTCAGCTCCGCTTTCAGTTCTCGCAGCAGCTGCAAAATTTGAGCTTGAATCGTAACATCAAGCGCGGTCGTCGGTTCGTCGGCAATCAGCAGCTCCGGCCCGCAGGCTAAAGCCATCGCAATCATGACGCGCTGCCGCATGCCTCCCGACAGCTCATGCGGGTATTGCTTCATGCGAAGCTCCGCATCGACGATACCTACTCGTTCAAGCAAGTAAACCGCACGCTTCCAAGCTTCTTCCTTCGTTCCAAGGCCATGGTGGAGCACAATCTCCATAATCTGATGGCCGATTGTAAAAATAGGATCAAGCGCGGTCATCGGCTCTTGAAAGATCATCGCAATTTTCCTGCCGCGGAGCTTGCGGAGCTCGGCGGCGCTTAACTCCGCCAGATTGAGCCCGTTCAACCGGATCGAACCTTCCGCAATCCGTCCGTTCTCATAATCGATAAGCCGCATCACCGACAAGGAAGTGACGGTTTTGCCGCTTCCCGACTCGCCGACCAAACAAAGCGTCTCGCCAGGAGCGATCGTCAAATCAATCGTGTTGACCATGTTTCGGGGGCCTTGCGGCGTCATAAAATCGACAGATAGCTGTTTAATATCCAACAAGTTTTCCATCTGTTATGCGTCCCCCTTTCTGTTAGCCTTTACGCGGACCGACAGCGGCCTGCAATTCGTCCCCGAGAAAATTGATCGATACAACTAGCAGCGTAATTGCGAGCCCCGGGAAGGTTGCAATCCACCATGCCATCGCAATATAGCTGCGGCCCTGGGAAAGCAAGCCGCCCCAATCGGGAATTTCTTCGGCGCTGCCGAGCCCGAGAAAGCTCAGTCCCGAACCCATTAAGATGGCGCTCCCAACGCCAATCGTCCCCAAAACGAGCAAGGACGATAAAACATGAGGCGCAATATGCGAAAAAATAATGCTAAAATGCGAGGTTCCGTTCGCTTTCGCCGCTTCAATGAACGTGCGGCTCTTGATCGACAGCACTTGACCCCGTATAACCCGGGCAAAGCTCGGAATTTGCGCGATGCTGACTGCGATAATCAAGTTGAGCCTGCTTGGCCCGAGCACAGCCGATACCGTCAAAGCTAACAGGATGCCGGGTATCGTCATTAAAGTGTCGATTAACCTCATAAGAATGGTGTCGACCAACCGCCCCGCATAACCGGAAACGGCGCCGATTAATGCGCCGACGCTCCCGCCTAGGAGCACGGCGGAAACACCGATTAACAGCGCGTCCCTGCTGCCGTATACGATCAAACTGAAGATGTCGCGGCCAAAATAATCGGTTCCGAGCCAGTAGCTTCCGCCCGGCGCCTTCAGAATCGCCGCCGCATTCATGTCGGTAGGGGAGTAAGGTGCAAACCATTGAGGCGCGAGCGCAAACAACACGAGACATGCGATAAGAAGAAGGGAACCGGCCATCATCGTTTTTGAAAAGAGTCCTCTGTTACCGCCTGACATTCTCTTCTTTTTTTGCTTCCTTCCGCGCCATACATGCGAGGATGCCGTCGACTCCGTTTGTGTCATCGTTTGCCTCCAAATCCGGCAGCGGAATGCCTGCCGCCTTCACTGCCAATCCAGTTTTATTTCTGCTGACGAATCCTTGGATCGATAATCGCATAGGAAAGGTCAACGATCAGATTTACAATAATATAGATAGAAGCCGTTATAAGGATCGCTCCTTGGACAACGGGTAAATCCTTGGCGAGAATCGCGTCGAGGATCACTCTGCCGACACCCTGTCTCGCAAATACCGATTCAATGACGACGGCGCCTGCGAGCAGTTCGCCCAGCAGCATGCCGATCATTGTCACCGCCGGTATAAGCGCATTGCGCAAGACGTGCTGATACATAACCGCCCGCTCAGGCAGCCCTTTTGCGCGCAGCGTTCTTACAAACGGCTCGTTCACCACTTCTAAAATACTGTTTCGAACCATCCGGGCAATGAGCCCCGCTCCTACAATGCCCATCGACGTCGCTGGGAGCAGAAGATATTGAAATCCTCCAACGCCCGAGGCTGGGAGCCACTGCAACTGAACGGAAAAGAACAGAACGAGCAGAATGGCGACCCAGAACGTCGGCATCGAAATACCAAAAACGGTGAGCAATCGGATGAGATGATCCAGAATGCGATACCGGTAGACCGCCGATAATACGCCCAGCAGCAAGCCAAAAACAACTGATATAGCCATGCTTAGAAGCGTTAGCGACAGCGTTGCGGGAAACTGCGCCATCAGCTTGACCATCACGTTCTCGTTATCGACCAGCGATTTCCCGAAATCGCCGTGAAACATTTTGCCGATATATTGAAAGTACTGCTTGTATAGCGGTTGATCGAGCCCGAACTCGTGCCGCAGCTTTTCCACAACCTCCGGCGATACCGGATTGCCCGCGATTTTAATATTGATAGGATCTCCGGGCAGCAGATGAAGAAGAAAGAAGACGAGCGTTAAGGTACTAAGCAATACGACAATGGAAACCAGCAATCGATTTAGGATGACTCTAAGCATTTCCCTCCGCTCCTTCCTCCTCTCTATTTCGCAATCGCCACATCGTAAAAGACCGGATATCCAGGGAAGTCAAAGGAAAGGCCGCTCACTTTCTTGCTCGAAGCGATCGTGTACGGGAATACATACACCGGAATGGATACCACATTGCTCACAAAATATTGCTGCAAATCTTTATATCGCTCGATCCGCTTGGCCGGATCGGCTTCCTGATAGGCGTCCTTCAGCTGCTGCTCGATCTCAGGATCGTAGAAACGGGCAAAGTTCGAGTTCGCATATTCGTTCGTCGACCAGTTCGCTTTCGAGAACAGCGTTCTTAAAATATCCGGGTCGCCGCCAGCAAAGCTGTGGCCGATCATATCATAGCTGCCCGCTTTCAACGCGTCCACATATGGGCCTGCCGCTGTCACGGTAATGTTCAATTTAATGCCAACTTGCTTCAATTGCTGCTGAACCATCTTAATGATGTCTTCGCGTTTTTCCCGGTTACCGGTTAAATCGATATAGTTGATCTCCAGCGCTTTGCCGTCTTTCGCCCGAATGCCGTCCGAGCCCAGCTTCCAGCCCTCTTCCTCCAGCAATTGATTCGCTTTGTCGATATCGACTTTATACGAATTTTCCAGAGACGCATCGTAGCCTAGCGTGGAAGAAGACAATGGACTCCAGGACCGCGGGAACGTTCCCAAGTACAGCGCGTTGACGATCGAATCGATATCGATGCCCGACTGCACCGCTTTACGCATATTGACATTGTTCCATGGCTCTTTCTCGTTATTGAAGGTGAGCTGGAACACGCCTCCCGGGAGGAGCGCTTTGTCAATTTGATATTTCGCATCCTTCTGCAAGGCTACGATGTTTTGCGCCGGAATCGACTCCGCAGCAAGCACTTGACCGCTTTGCAGACTGCTTACGCGCGTCGCTTCCTCTGGAATCAGCTTCAATACGACCTTGTCCAAATAGGCTGGGCCGCTATGCTCGGCTGCCGGCGAAGGCCAGTTATAATCGGCGTTTTTCTCCAGTACGAGCTCCGCGTTCGGAACCCACGACACAAGCTTGAAAGGTCCTGTACCGACCGGATTTTGTCCGACTTTGTCGCCAAACTTTTTAAAGGAATCAGGAGATTGGATACCTAGAGCCGACTTTGCCGCGTTGCTCAAGAAAGGAGTGAACGGCTCCTTAAAATTCACTTTGATCGTAGATTCGTCGATCACTTCGGACGACTCGTACGGACCAAGCAATTGCTTCGCGTACACCGATTCACCTTGCGGATCGGCGCTGCGGTCGAAATTGACTTTAACAGCTTCTGCGTTAAACGGCGTACCGTCATGGAACTTCACATCTTGGCGAAGCTTGAACGTGTAGCTCTTATTATCAGGCGAAATCTCCCACGATTCCGCCAGCCAAGGCTTGAGCGTATGATCAGGCAGCTCGGCTACCAAGCTGTCAAATATATTGCGGCCGATACGAAACTCAATATCGGACGAGGTTACCCCTACATCCAACGTGTTAGGCGACCCGGCAAGCGCAAACGTTAACTCCCCGCCGTTCGCTTTCGGAGATGCGGAAGCTTCTTCTTTCGAATTTGTATTGGCAGGCGTATTTGTGTTTCCGCCGCTGCACCCTGTGACGATCAATGCAAGACCGATCGCCAAAATCATTAAACGCTGCATACCGCGTAAGGAACGATTCATTTTCTCACCTCATCATGTTTTGAAAACAAAGCTGTGCGATAACTTATTTTAATTATCGCATAGGAATACAAGGAATTAAGTCACAAGTTGACCGCGCGTTCAACTTGTAGTTCATTATATTTCGTTCCCTTATTGCTGTCAATTTTAAATTTTTTGGTTAATTCGGCTTTAAACCGAGGGAACGCTTGCTATGAAGTGAGTGGAAAAGCTGCGTGTCCTTTACCTTCCGTAAGAGGGTTGTGCGATCAACCGCCTCAATCGATCCACAAGACAAGCTTGTGGAAAGGAGTGTTTTAATGGTTCACAATGGACAGCAGCGTTATCGTATCCATCAAGCGGTCAAATCTGACCGTTAGAGCAAAAAACAAAGCCTATTCCCTTTCTTTAAGGACATTAGTGACCGTTAGAAGATGATTTCACGCTATTCTCCGCCCCTATCCCATGCTTAGGGACATTAATGTCCCTAAGCGAGCCAAAATTTCGAATAATCGGTGCTAACGGTCACTACTGTCCATTAACTAGGCTCAAACCCGAAAATCAGTGCTTGGCTCAAACCATCACTCCTTCTTTTCGAATGCAAAGTCTTGCTATAACGGTCACTTGTGGAGCAGACCTCACTAATTAGAGTGTCAAGCACTGACTGATTATGGTGTAGAGCCGAAATTTCATACCTATTGAAAAACGCCAAACCAAAGAAACCCGTCGTTATGGAAAACGACGAGTTCTACTCAACAATCTGGCTGCACCGCCCCGGCGCAGCCTTCTTATTATCTATTTTGCGAAGCCGCCGAGCATCCGCCCGAGCGCAGTAGAGCCGGAAGATGGTCAAGCAGCTTCTCTTGGGTAAAAGCGTCACCGAAATTCCACTTGGCCTCCTCGACCAAGTAGGCGCGTCCTTCTCGAACGGCCTTCAGGCCTTGCCATCTCTCGCTTTCCATCAGCGTCTCTGTGGACTCGCGGGACTTCGGATTGTCAGGCAGGATGAGGAAAATCCGGTCTCCCGCATAGTCCGCCAACGCTTTCTCGGATATTTCCTTATAAGCCCTTTGCTGCTCCAATAGCGTTCTGACCCGTTCCGCCGGTTGAAATCCAAGCCCATGGTAAAGCGTCTCCGTCAGCCCAATTGTCCCCATAACGAACAACCGCTCACCCCGATGATAGATGAAAACGGTAGCAGTCTCTCCTTCTCGCACCTCCGTCCGCAAGCTCTTCCACATCTCGTCGGCCCGAAGATGATAGCGGCGAAGCCACATCTCTGCTTCTTCCCGCATGCCAAGCAGGCTGCCCAGCTTCTCCATTCTTTCCTGCATGGAGCCGTAGCTGTCAAATGCTGCGGTCGGCGCGATTTTGGCCAGTGAGCCATATTGCTGCTCATCCGCGCTCGAGAAAATAATCAGATCAGGTTTCAACTCCGCAACGGCCTCAAGATCGAACGGACGGCCAATGTCAGCGACATCCGCCAATTCCTCCTCGTACCATGCGGCTCTCGACTCGCCCAAATCACTGCCAACCGGCTTCATCCCCAGCGCAAGAAGATCACCTATCGTTTCACCGAAGCAGACGATTCGGCCGGGATTCGCCGGAACAAAAACTTCATGCCCTCTCCAATCCAATACGGGAACACGGCGATTCATCGTTTCGGCGAATTGCCGGGGAGCCAATCCCGTCGCCTGGCGAAACTTCCGGGACAAGTAATATTCGTCCAAAAACCCGGATTGCCGGGCAATCTCCCTGAGAGGATCCTCCGTATACAGCAGAAGCTCCTTCGCCCGCTCGACTCTCAACTCCGTTATATAATCATTCGGCTTTTTGCCCGTCAGTTCCCGGAATACCTTCGCATATTGCCAATACGGTACCTCGGCTTGAGCAGCCAACTGCCGAACTGACAGCGCTCCGTCGTAATGCTCCTTGACATATTGAATCGAGTCTTGTACCGCTCTCAGCGGGAAGGCCAGGTGGTTCGTCTCCTTGTTGCTTTCAAGAAGAAGCCCTAGCAGCTCCTGAAATAGAAGGTTGCGTTTAAATACACCCAGATCGCCCATCGAAACATCCATCTCTGCGAGCCGTTCCGCAATCTGGGCCGCTCGGGCAAAGGGGTAGGCTTGAAGCGGCCCGGGGTAAGGCCAGATGGCTTCGGTAAAACACTCTGCATGGCCCGCCTCGAGCTTCACGGCATGGTGGGCTATCCGATAATAGTTAACGGGCCGATTCGCTCCGCGATCGATCGAGTACTCCGTTCCTGGCGGAAGCCAGAAGATTTGCTCACCCTCTAGAGAATAGAACCGTTCCCGAACATGGAGAGCGCCCTCGCCGTCCAGAAACAAAAACAACAGATGCGATTCGGCTATGCCCTCCTCGAACATCTCCCGCTCCGTCCCTCGGATCACACAAGCGCCCTCTAGTTGAAATAACAAGCTGTCAAACGAAATAGACGGTTTCCTCATAGCAGGGCGCTCCTTCGTTTTTAGTGAGAATGGTTATCATTTATATCATTATAAAATAAAAGAAAGAAGCTTTTCAACGTCTTTCCGTGAAAAGCTTCTTTCCGAGAGAAGTTTAATCCATCGATTTATTACGGCTTGGCGAGAAGCTTTGGCAGCTCCTCCAGCAGCCACTCGCGCGAGACTGCGTCGCTCAAAGACTTCATGATTGGAATTTCATAGACATATCCGTTACTCACCGCAGGAAGGGATTTCCACACGGGACTATTCTTCAAATCCGATGTACTCTGCTGAGCATCCTCCGACACTGGGGTCAGAACAAAGATCCGGTCTCCCGCGTATTCCGGCAGTTTTTCCAACGAAACCTCTACAAAGCCGACCTCTTGCTTCATCGTGCTCTCAATAATTGCGGTCTTTTTGAATCCGCCTTCGCTGTAGAGAAGCTGCGGCAAACCTGCCGACATCATGACGAACAACCGATTGCCAGGATAAAAGGTCACCACGGTTGCCGTCTCGTTCTCGCCGACTCCTCCTGCGTGAATCTCCTTCCACATCGCTGCTTCCCGCTCACTGCTTTTCGCCAGCCAAGCGGCTGCTTCATCCTTCTTGCCTAGCATGTCGCCTAACGTCGTCAGCCTGTCCGTAAGGGAAGCGAACGAATCATAGCTCACGGTAGGCGCCACTTTAGAGAGCTGTTCGTACACAGCTTCATCGCTATTTCCGAATACAATCAGATCCGGTTCCAATGTTATCGTCTTCTCCACACTGATAGGCAAACCCAGATCCTCTGCGGAAACAACTTTATCCTCGAAGACGCTCGCTTTGACGTTGTCCTTTAATATGCCGATCGGCGTGATGCCGAGAGCCAATATATCTCCCGTCGTATCCGCGTAGAAGACGACCCGCTTCGGATTGACCGGAATTTCGACTTCGTGCCCCGTCCAATCCTTGAACAACCGGGTCGTCGCATCGTTCGAAGTCTCTGCGGGCGCCGTTGCGGCAGCGTTTGCCGTCGCCGGGCTTGGGGATGTTCCGCTCGCCTCCCCGGAGCTATTCGAATTGCCGCATGCGCTCAGGGCAAGCGCCGCCGCGATAATCAGTATGGCTAGCTTGCCTGTATGTTGCCTATAACTCTTGTTCATTCTATTTCTTCCTTTCGTCGTATCGTTCACTAATCGATAATGATTTTCATTATCGTATCTGTTTATTATAGGAGGCAACCCCCTACTGTTCAATGGACAAATTAAAATGCGCGATTTGATTTTGTCCATTCCCCTGCACAGCTTGAGGTTCAAATTGACAGCCAACGGAATGCTCGTTATAATGTTTAATAAATTGACCCATTGGTCAATTTGTGGAGTTTTATATTTTTAAATCCAAGTTTACTTATTTGAATTTGTTTATATAGTCAGGAGGATCTTACGTGAGCCGAAACAAACTAAAGCTTGCAGTCAATTTACTCGGTGTCGGGGACGGCATTTCCGAATGGAAGCATCCCAATGCCTGAACAGGTCACGGACAAGCTGCAGGAGTGGTTTGAGGCGGGGGCTGCCGACGGTTTTATGATCGGTTCCTTTTAGGCCGTTCGGACTCGATGATTTCTTGAACGAATTCGTTCCAGTCTTGCAGAAACGCGGCTTATTCCGGACGGTTTACGAGAACGATACGCTTAGAGGAAATCTGGAATGAACGATTCCGAAAAATCGTTATAGCTGAAGTTGATTCTGGAAAAAAACAAAAATCCGCGAAAAGCTTTTGCCGGGGCAGCGACTTTCGCGGATCTTTTATTGGCGGAGAAACAGCTTTAATGCATTCTCGACGCTTGTCTCGTCAAACTGTTCTTCGTTTCTAATATTTTCGATAAACATGCCAATAACGACAGAGGAATAATGAACCGAAATCTGGTGTGCGTCTCCTTCGATGAGCTGCCCGGCAGCTTGTCCTTGTTTAATTAACTCCGTAATCGTTTGCTGGTTAAACCTGCGGGCTTGATCCACCCTGCTTTTATAAGGCTCAGGCAGCTGTTCAAAGCTTAAAAACTGCATCGAAAAGGCCATATTTAACTGCATCCCTACCGGGTCCCCGGCAAGCTTGGAAATGCGCAAAACAACTACCTCTTTCGCAATTTGGCAAAGACGATCCCAAGGCGTTCCAGGCTTCACGTAGAGTAGATCGTGAGCGTCTTGTTCGGATAAGCCTAAAATATCGACTGCAAGCGTGCTGAACAGTTCAATTTTCGATTCGAAATAGTTATAAATAAGACCTTTGCTCATTCCCGCCGCTTTCGCAATATCGCTGATCGTCGTCGCATGGAGCCCGTTTTCAACAAAAAGCGGCAGCGCCGATTTTAAGATTTGTTTTTTTCGTTCCTCGCGGAGTTGAATATCTTTTTCAACATTTCTTGGCATCCCGTATAAGCTCCTTGATCTTATTCACGTATTCGTAAACCATTATATTCAATTGTTTGGTTCGCCACAACTATAGTTCAAAACAATAGGCGGGGTAAAACCGCTGCGGGACAGAGGATTCTTGCAATCGCTGTTAAAGCCCGATTCCTTTACTTAATTGAAGTTTGCGGTAGGAAGGAATCACGCTTTAAAGGCGAACACTATCGTTTCTCCAGAATCCCTCTGTCCCTTCGCTGCCCTATCCTTTTCCGTCAAGCATTAACCTTTATATAGAAGGTTCACGAATTTTGTTTAATCCCTTTTTTCACAAAAAAAGCCGGCGCCTTTGAACATCGGCGCCAGCTTGGCTTGTAGATATGAGCTTGTCGTACAACATTGCGGTATTAGATCAATTCGAGACGCTTCAAGTTTCTATAGCTGATGGCCAGGCTTTCGAGCGGATCTCTGCGGCTAAAATCTTGTTCAACCACCAGCCACTCCGTGCCGACCTCCTTGGCCGTACGGGCAATGGCTTTAAAATCGAGAATACCCTCGCCGATCTCGGCAAAGAACGCTTCCTCGCCCGCTTCCACGTCCTTAATGTGCAGCAGCGGACAACGGCCGCGCAGCTTGCTCAAGTATTCTACGGGATCCAGACCTGCGCGCTTTACCCAGTACGTATCCAGCTCCAATTTGACCAATGAAGGGTCCGTCTCCTGGAGCAGCCTGTCCAACGCATAGACGCCGTTAAAGGTTTTAAACTCCCAATCGTGGTTATGATACAGCAGCTGCACGCCCCGTTCACGCAAACGTGAGCCGATCTCGTTCAGCTGCGCCGCCTTGATTAGCAAATCCTCTTCCGAGTCGAAGTGATAGGAGAGCGCCACATATTTCTCGGCGTCCACCGCCTCCAAATAATCGGCGATGCCGTCCGGATTGGAAGCAAGCTCCTCAATTCCCGAATGAAAACCAGTCACCTTTAAGCCGAGTTGATCGAGCAGCGACTTTTGTTCGGCCACTGTCATACCTGCCGGCGGCGGTCCAAGCTCAATGCCCCGATAACCGATTTCGGCAATTTTTTTTATCGTTCCGATATAATCTTTGCTAAGATGATCCCGAACAGTATAGGGCTGTACGGAGACAGAAAATGTAGACATATTGCAACAAGCTTCCTTTCTTGCCTCTGGGATGCGGTTTAGATTTTATAACGAATTAAGACCAGTCGAACACGACGCCGTGATAATGATCTTTGTCGTTGCGCAGACCTTCATAAGCCTGCGGCGCTTGCTCCGGCTTCAAAATATGGCTGATTAGCGGCTCGATCTTCAACTGCTCGCGTTTCAGCAAATTAAATATAATTTGAGAATTTCGCGTAAGCGAATGCTTGACGAACGAATCCGGTTCTACCGGATATCTCCACTCGTGAGCGCCTTTAAAGGTAAGACAGCCGTGCCCGTCCAAATGAACGTAGTTTAATACGTCTGTAATATTGCCTTGGAATTCGCCCCGCGGGCTGCCCAGCAATATAACTTCACCGTATTTCGCCACCCATGGCAGTCCGTCCGTCACTACTTTCGGAATGCCGGTCGCATCGATTAAAGTAGATACCCCTCTGCCTTGGGTAATCTCGGCTATCTCCTCTTTCACTGTTGCTCCGGACTGTACCGCATAAGCGACACCGCTTGCTTTAGCAGCATCCAGTCGATTGGTCGACAAGTCGATGCCGATTACGAAAGCGCCCTGCAAAGAGGCCAATTGTGCGGCCATGTTGCCGATCAACCCTAAGCCCGTTACCGCTACATGATCGCCTAGCTCAATATTCGATACGCGCAGAGAGGTCATTGCGACGGAAGCCATTCGTGTAAACGGCACCCAATGAAGAGGCACATCCGACGGCGCCTTCAAGAAAAGGCCGCTCGTTGAAATGACCGAATACAAGCTGTGATCGCCATAGTGAAACACATGATCGCCTTGCTTATACCCTTCCACTTCTTCGCCTAACTCGATGATTTCACTCACGGAAGAATAACCTGGAATCGAAGGCATTTGGAACCAGCCTTCATTGCCCGACAAGCAAGCCAGCTCGGTTCCTGGGCTGATTAAGGAATATTTCTTTTTAACCAGCACTTCCCGTTTTCCGATTTTGAAGTCGCTCTGCTGTTCCGTTTCGACCTCGACCTGCCATGGCGCTTTAAAAATAATTTTTTTATTTTCCATAATCAACTCTCCTTTGAATTCGCTGTTTGCATGCTGCGGCTTCTTGCCAAATAATTTTCAATAAATTGACTGGCGGTAAGACCAACGATCGTTTTAAACGTTCGGCTAAAGGAATGGATGCTCGCAAAGCCGACTTCATCCGAAATTTGCGTAATCGTAAGACGGTTTTCCAGCAGCCTTCTTTTCGCTTCCTCTATCCGAACATGTGTCACATACTTATGGATTGTAATGCCCAACTGCTCTTTAAAGAGACGAGACAGATGGTTGGTCGACAGGCCCGTATAATCACCAATTCGCTCCAGCTTCAATTGAGGATCGCTGTATTGCTGCCGAATGTAGACAATTGCCTTCTCGATGGAAGCCCAGCCTTTCGTCTTTGTCCCTTTTCCTTCCGACGACTCGCGTTGGTTTCTTAGAAAATAGATCAGCAGTTCCAACGCCAGTGATTTCATAAAAAGGTGACTATAAGGCCGTTGGCCGATAAATTCCTGTCTCAACAGGTGGAATCTTCTATGCAGCTCTAGTCGGAGCGCGGGGTGGATTCGCGAAATCGGATTTAACGCCGATAGCAGTTCCTCTTCCGGCTTAATCTCGATTTGCTGATCCTGATTCACCCCGGTATCAGCCCAGGTGCTCTGATCGTCCCAATGGAATAAATCAAAATGAAAAATATATTGAATCAGCGGCTCACTCGATGTCGCTCGGATAAAATGAAGCTTCATCGGCGGAATGAGGATGACGTCCCCCGCCTTTATCTCATATTGAACGCCGTTCAGTATGATGTCGGCCTCGCCCTGTTCGATGTACGTATACACATGATCGAAATCCAGCCATTCGCCGACAAGATACTGGAACTCGGTTATCTTCACAGAGCGCACAAACGGCGACAGCCTTTCCATTCCACTGATGCTTCTTTCCATCCGATCCTCCGCCTATATGGTGTTTCTTCTATTTAATAGAGAACGCTTGCGAGAAGCCTTTGCGGGAACGCTCCAGCAGCTCATCCACCGATTGGTTCGGCTCCTCTTGCGATAGCACTTCCTGAGAGACGACTCCCGTATATCCCATCTGATCCAGCCTGCGCAAAAACTGTGCCAAGTCGATTACGCCTTCTCCCGGATACAGACGGTCGTTATCGAGCAATTGATCGATCGGCTTATCTTTTGCATCATTAATATGAACATGAGCGATTTGATCCGACCGGAGCGAATCCCATTGGCCGGCTTCCATTTCGCTTGTATAGCTATGATAGGAGTCCATAAGCAATCCGACGTTAGGCAATCCAATCGCTTCAATCAGTTCCAGCGTCTCTTCAACCGTCCATATGAAAGGATTTTTCCATGTCGTACGATAATGATGAGGACCGACAAATTCAAGCGCCAGCTTAATGTCGCGGCTTTCGAGGACCTCGGCGCAGCTTCTCAAACGGTGAACCGTTTGGGCCATAAAGAAGGCCGATTTCTCATCAGTCGAAGGCAAAATGTAGGTCGTGAATACGCTGATACCCAGCTCCTTAGCCGCATCGGCATATTGAGGCAATTTCGAGAGATCCTTTAGAAACTTGTCGTTGTCGTTTCGCCAATCGACGCCCACATCGCTAGCCCCTGCGACGATTCCATTGGTTTGCAGCGCGCTTTTAATGAGAGCGACTTTATTCTTTTCTACGATGCTTCCAATATCTAAATCAACCGCTTCGAAACCGTATTCGGCGGCTTTTTGAATGAAAAGAACGTCGTCAATATTTCCAATTCCGGCTTTCGTCAACCCTTTTTTCATTCACAGTCTCTCCTTTTATGTTGGTAGCCGCTGCATTTTTCCCTATGCAGGTTACTACCTATGTTAGTGAAAATAAATGGAGAAGTCTTTAATCAGGAAAACGATTTTTTAACAAAAACAACGATTTTTGAAGAAAGCATGTCGACCGATAGAGTAGATAAAAAAAAGAGAATGGATTGTTCATCCATTCTCTCGGCTTGAATCGTTTTAAGTTAATCTGCGCTTGCGGTAATGTGCTCCCACTTCTCATATTCATCCAACATGGAGTTGAGCTGCGTGCGAGCCATTACGAGCCCCATGCTACCCAGAGCCAGTCTTCTTGGCGGATTGTCTGTAGCAGCAATATCGGCGACCGCAGACATCGCTTTTTCTACATCGCCGTAAGGCGCTGTCTCGGCAAGTTTATTGTACCAATCGTACGTCGGTTTATAATCGGCAATTTCATTTTTATTTTCTTGCGTATTTGCTTGAAAACCTGTTTTGAAGCCTGCAGGCTCGACTAACGTGATGTTGATCCCAAGATCCTTCACTTCGGCAGCCAGCCCTTCGCTAAGACTTTCAAGCGCGGCTTTCGAACTGCAGTAGATCGGCAAGGTCGGCAAGCTTTGTACGCCGCCCATAGACGATATATTGATAATATGGCCGGAACGATTTTTTCTCATTTGCGGAAGAACGGCTTGAATCGTACCCATAACGCCAAATACATTCGTTTCATATTGTTTGCGCGCTTGATCGACCGTTACTTCTTCAAAAACGCCCGCCTGAGAATATCCCGCATTATTGAGCAAAACATCAATTTGCCCGTATTGATTCGTTACCGAATTGACAACCTGTTTAACCATTTCTTGATTCGTAATATCTAATGCCAGCACCTGAATGTTAGCATATTGCCCGAATTCCGGAGCGGCTTTCTGCGTATCCCGCATGGTAGCTACTACATTCCACTCGCGTTTGGCGAATTGAAGGGCCAACTCTTTGCCGAAGCCTGTCGACGTGCCGGTAATTAATATTGTTTTACTCATCTGTTTTTCCCTCCTGGTAGCTGTTTGAGCATCGCTCATGAATGATCTTACCCCTTAAAGTCGACTTTAAGTCAAGCGCCGTTTTTTTGGTAAAAAATCATTCTTGTGCCAATCGCCTCACGCTTTTCTCACCAAGCTGCAGAAGGGTATTTCACTGCTCCTATGTTTACAGTGTCACCGATTTCAGGCATTACACTTCTTTGCTTTTCTTCTTCATTAAAAGATACAAAAAAAACGGGGCGCCAAGCACAGCTGTGAACACGCCTGCCGCAATATCCTTAGGCTGGAATAACAGGCGGCCCATTAAATCCGCTCCCCCCAATAGAATCGCCCCCACAATTGCCGAAGCGATTAACAAAACAAAGTGGGACCCGCCAACCAGTCTGCGTGCAATATGCGGCGCCATTAATCCGATAAACCCAATGCCCCCCACATATGCAATGGCGGAACCGGCCAATGCCGAAGCAATTCCAATTAGTGCAATCCGCTGCGCCTGCACTCGGCCCCCAAGCGATATGGTTGTTTCTTCACCCAATATTTGAATGTCCAGTTGACGCGACATCATCAGAAGGAGCGGAAACAATACGCCAATCCATGGCAGCAGCGCAAATACATTCTCCCATTTGGCTCCATAGATTGTGCCTGTAATCCAAATCTGTGCTTGGCTGGTCAAAAAGATGGGACTAAAAATGAGAAATAACGTTTTGCCTGCCTCCAGAAGCGCTGAAACGCCAAGCCCAACCAATATCATCCGAAACGGAGAAACTCCCTTCTTCCAGGAGAACAAATAAATAAAAAAGGAAACGAGTGCAGCGCCGGCAAACGTAAATAGCGGCATAAATCCAAAGCCCCACTGTTCATTCAAAAAAGCAAGATAAAAAACCGCAACCATCGAAGCCCCGCTTGTTACCCCTACGATATCCGGAGACGCAAGCGGATTCCGGACGACACCTTGCAACACAACCCCTGAAACTGCAAGCGCAGCTCCCGCCAGCACTGCAAGCAAAAATCTCGGCATGCGAAAGTTCCATACAACCAGTCCTTCCGTCGAATGGCTATCTCCCGTAAACAACAATTGTATGACACGAAGCGGATTGATCCACAATGTGCCAATGCCAATGCTGATAATGCCGCATACAGCCAATAATAACAGCAGCAGCGTCACTTTTGTCCCTTTCAGCCGTTCCCTTTGCAGCAACGGTCGGATTCGTCCCTTCAACCTTGCTTTCATGATAAGCGTCTCTCCCTTCTAGCCAAATAAATAAAAAAGGGCGCGCCAACAAGTGCAGTCATCACTCCAACAGGCACTTCTTTCGGAAAAGCTATAAATCGGGCTCCGATATCTGCAGCGAGAAGAAGGTTGCCCCCTAGTACAAGGCAGTACGGAATGATCCAACGGTGATCGTTACCGACAAGCGCACGAACAATATGCGGAATCACGAGACCTACGAATCCGACAGGGCCTGCAACCGCAACCGAGCTGCCTGCGAGCGCAACGACCGTCAATAAGGATACAATCTTCAGCCATTGCGTACGCTGTCCTAATCCTTTCGCAAGCTGCTCCCCTACTGCATAAATGTTAAGCGATTTTCCCAACACTAATATGACCACATAACCCGCAAGCAGAAATGGCAGCACAGCCGTAAGCTGGTTCAAGCTTTTGCCCTGTACCGAACCGGCCAGCCAAAACAAAACATCATCGAGTGTCCGTTCGTCACCGATCAACAACGCTGTTGTAAATGAAGTAAACAACGCAGCTAGGGTAGCTCCCGCCAATGTCAGCTTGAGCGGCGTAATACCGTCCTTGCCCACCTGTGCCATGACGTAGACGGCAATAGCTGCAAAGGCCGCTCCAGCAAATGCAAGCCACACCATCGACATGGACGATTGGATTGAAAATAAAGATAGGCCCGCAACAATGAAAAAGCCTCCTCCTGCATTGACTCCCAGAATGCCGGGGGATGCCATCGGATTATAGGTAATGGCCTGCATCAACGCGCCGGAAGCGGCTAGCGCAGCTCCTATTAACAGTGCAATAATGGTGCGCGGCATACGCAATTCCCGAATGATAATATGTTCATTAGACCCGTCAAACGCCGTATACGCCTCCTTCACCGTGTGCCAGGAGGTATCGGCATAACCAAACACGACGCTCATCCAGAATAGTAGGATTGCAAGCGCCGCAGCCAAAAGGAGTCCTATTATTTTCCAAGTCTTATTATGTAGCATATCGGCTAGCTCCTGTTTTATAAGTTCAAAACCGAAATCAATGCTTAAATTCAAAGTGAGCAAACGCTACGTGGCAGAGGGTTCTTCCAATCGCTTCACTTCCGAGACATGCTTCAAGCAGTCCGAATAAATTCGGACTGCTTGAACTAAACTCGTTTCATTTATTGCCGCTTACCCCAAAAGATATTTCTTCAGTTCATCCAATACCAGGTTGGCAGAAACAATACCGCCGGATGAGTTCCATATCCCGTCATAGACTTTGTGCGTATTTCCTTTTTTCACCACGTCAAGGTTTTTCCACAGCTCATTTTGCTGCCATTCTTGTTCCGCCTTGGCCGCCTCGCCTTTCTCATTATCGTAAGTAAAGAAGAACATGATGTCGCCATCCATGTCAGGAATGCGCTCCTTGCTTACATCGTCTGCAAACTCCGCTTTATCCTGAACAGCCGGACGCTGTAGGCCTACCTGCTTCAGAATAACCCCGGAGAACGTATCGTTATAATAAATACGAACGATGCCCCCTGGATTGAAGCGCACAATGGATACTTTCGAGTTGACTTTATCGCCAAGCTCCGTTTTCAGATCCGACGCTTTCTTATCGAATGCAGCAAGATTGGCTTCGCCCTTCTCCTTCAGGTTCAAGGCTTCAGCATATACTTTATAATTGATTTTCCAATCACCGCTCAGACGCTCCGAGAATACCGTTGGAGCAATATCGGACAATTGGCTGTATACTTTTTCTTGACGCATCTTGTTGCCCAAGATGAGATCCGGCTTCAACGAAGCAATCAATTCAAGATTAGGCTGATTCTCGTCGCCCAAGATCGGAATATCCTTCAATTGATCCGATAGATGCTGATAAATAGGATCAATCCCCCAAGATCTAACGATGCCAACCGGCGTAATCCCCATCGATAATACAGCCTCCGTACCTTCATTCGTCAATACGACGATACGCTTAGGCGTTCCTTCAATGACCGTTTCCCCCATCGCATGCTTAACCGTATACTTTTCACCTTGTACCGCTTCTTCTTTATTGGCCGTTTTCCCGGCACAACCGGATAGAATTAGAGTGACTGCCACTACTGCGCTTAGAATAAAAGCAAAACGCGCTTTTTGAATATGCATGATGATTTCCGCTCCCCTTGTCTTTGATAATGATAATTGTTTTCATATGTAAGACTAAAGCAATCCTATCTTTTCTACAATATCCATATATACCTGTTTATTTGTCTTTTTGTATCCCCATTCTCCGTTCATTTGTCTTCTTATACCCTATCTATGAATGCTCGGAAACACGATCTACTTAAAAATGACGCCGATTCTAAATGACTTTCTGATGAAAAGAGTGAGCCATAGCAGCAAACAGACCATACCAATGGCCGATCCGCCGTAAAATATGCCCGAGCCTCCAAAAGGAATGAGAAACATGGAAGCAGTTAGCGGCGCGAGCAGCTGCCCGCCGTTTTGAAATACCATCGCCATGCTGTAGTTTAAGTGCATTTGACCGCCTGCACTTGATTTGAACAGCAATAATTCCAAGCTCGCTTGCGCGATGACTAGACTAATCCCGAATAAACAGCGGCTTACAATCATGAGCACCATTCCTCCTTGGCTTCCTTGCAAGGCAAGACCGATCTATTGATAATCGTTATCAATATGATAAACTATATAATAGTGTAATGTGCCATTTACTTGAATATCCCTTTGCATCCTTTTGTTTGTCTAATCGTTTCCATTATTTTCACTAAAGGAGATGCTTTGAACTTGAGTCTTCCTTGGAATGATCAGTTCTGCCTTTTTTCTAACATACATTTCTACCAATATCGTGAAAGTGCCGATCTTTCAAAAATAGATACGCTTACTGGTCTCACTCATCTCTTGTTCGTCGTCTCTGGCAAAGGGACCATTGAAGCTGGTGACACCATCTATTCCGTTGAAGCTCCTCAATTATTTCATTTACCTGAAAATACGGCGTTGAAAGGAATGCTGTTCGGACATCAAACACAGTGTTATGTTATTTCTTTCCAATTGATTACGATATTCAAGCAAGGGGAACGATGGATCGGCGAACAATCAACATCAGGCGCCCAAGCGCTTCAAGCCGGGCACATCGAGCTCAGAGATTATTCAATTTACTCGGAGATCAAAGAGCTTTATGAGACTAATCTCTTGCCCGATAATCGATCGCAATCCAATCTGTTATTTCAGAAGCTGCTTCTACACATCCATGATCAGACTCCCCCGCGTCCCCACACGCAAACGAATAAAATGCCCAAATGGAATGGCATCGAAGAAAGCATCCGTTACATGCAAGCCAATCTCAACAAAAAAATGAATCGGGAAACATTAGCTGCAATCGCCAAATTAACGCCTAGTTCGTATTGCCGCAGCTTCAAGAAAGCGAAAGGCGTCGCCCCAATGGACTATTTGAGCCATCTTCGCATTGAACAGGCCAAGCAACTGCTAGCCACCGGTATAACCTGTAAGCAAGCAACCTACCGATTGGGGTATGTCAGCGAATACTACTTCAGTCGCGTATTCAAAAAAATGACCGGCTTGCCGCCGACCATTTATATGAAGCGAGAGCATTTGCGAGTTGCCGTCGCCTCCCGGTTTGATATCCATATGAATTTGGAATCGCTAGGCGTAGAACCCGTTGTCGTCGTCGATTGTTATCATCATCCCGGAATTGAACAGGAGGATTACAGGCGGCGCCTGATGAGCCAGCTTGAAGAATTGAGAATAGCGCAGCCCGATCTTATTATTGGAGATTATTCGCATGCTTTCTTATATGAAACGTTTAAGCGAATCGCTCCGACGGTCTTGTTAAACTTTGATCTGGATTGGCTTGTTCTTCATCGAAAAGTAGCCGAATTGGTAGGAAGAGAAAAGGAAGCGCAGAAAGTGATTGAGCAATTAGATGAGCGTGTCGCGGTGGTAAAACAGAGGATAGTAAGCATGGATAAGCCGCCTCGGGTCGCATTTATGCAAGTCATGAACGATCATGTTTACTTGCAAGGAATCATCAATCACCCGTTGAATAAGCTGCTGTATACGGAAATGGGGTTGCTGCCCGGCAAGCATGTGCCGAAAAATAAAATGAGACAGGAGTTATACCCGTCTCATTTTCCCAACATAGAAGCCGATCAAATATGGATTCGTCTATATTCTGATACTGCCAAGGTGCGGCAAACGTTGCAGCGGATGATCGAACAGCCGTTTTGGAGCAATATCGACGCCGTTCGAAACAATCAAGTTCACTATACCGCCAATTGGCTTATCATGAGCTGGACAGCACATGGGAGAGAGAGAATCATAGATGAAGTCATGACCTATTTAAAGCATTGAATAGACGACTGCTATTCCCACCATGCTTCGGAAGGGTATTTCTCTGCTCCAATGGTTACGGTTTCGCCTATTTTAGGCGTCGCCAACGCTGTATTCAGCTGCTCAGCCGCTCGTTTCGCCCGTTCAATAGGGTCTGTCCAGCTATGCAGCGCCAGCGTAAAAGCCCCCCAGTGAATAGGGATCATTAATTGGCCTTGCACATCTTGATTGGCCTGCAGCGATTCTTCAGGAGTCATATGAATGTTGGCCCACTTCTCATCATATTGACCCGTTTCGATAAGCGTGAGATCAAACGGACCATATTGATCGCCAATTTCCTTGAAATGCGGTCCGTATCCGCTGTCGCCGCTATAGTAGATCTTCGCTTGATCACTAATAATAACCCAAGAGCTCCATAGTGTGGAGCCGCCGCTGCTTCCGCCTCGGCCGGAGAAATGTCTTGCAGGCGTGCTGACCAGCTTTAATCCCTGAACCGGCTCTTCCTCCCACCAATCCAGCTCTTTAATGCGATCGGGGTCGACTCCCCACTTCATCAAATGCCCGGAAACCCCCAGCGGGACGATAAACTGCTTCACTTTTCCTTTCAGCTTGCGAATCGATCCATAGTCCAGATGATCATAATGATCATGCGAGATAATGACAGCGTCGATTTCAGGCAAATCCTCGATCTCAGCCGGCAGCTTGTCGCTGTAACGCTTAGGACCGAAGAATCGGACAGGAGAAGCATAATCGCTGAGTACAGGTTCGATGAGCAGCTTCACCCCGCTTACTTTCAACAACAGTGTGGAATGGCCGAACCAGATTACTTGATCTTCCTTACTTTCCTCGAAAGCTTTCGGATCGAAGGATTCGACCGGTATGCTCTCCTGCTTCTTCGGCCTGCTGTTAGGAGTCCCTTTGATCGTTTTGATCAGCGCATCTGTAGTATCCTTCAAGCTGTAATCCATTGGCGTTGGAATCTGATTGCGAAACTTCCCGTCAACAAACTGCGGGGAAGTCTGGATTCTTTTCTGGCTTTCCGCCGAGCTTTTGCCGCCAAGCGGAGGATAATATTTCATTATTAAATAAATGATTAAAGCGACTATCGCGACTAGAAGCAATAATTTCATTCCGATTGATTCCCACTTTCTCATCATTACATAACGGCGTTGCGACCCAAAATCGCCTTCGGCTCCAAATATTGTTCCAATCCGTACGAGCCGTGATCCCTGCCTATACCGGAGTTTTTAAACCCTCCGAACGGCGCTTGCGGTTCGTCGTGCAAGCCGTTGACCGATATCCGGCCGGCCACAATCTGCTCGGCGACCCGATTGCCCCGCTCCGTGCTCCCGGAGAAGACAAACGCTTGCAAGCCGTACGGCGTATCATTGGCAATTTCAATAGCCTCTTCTTCCGTCTTATAAGTAATGATCGAAAGAACCGGACCAAATACCTCTTCCTGAGCAATCGTCATATCATTTGTCACATTGGCAAATACCGTCGGCTTCACGTAGTAACCGCCGTCCAGCCCTTCAGGACTGCCTGCGCCGCCGACTACCACTTCCGCTCCATCGTTGATCGCCTGATTAATATAGTGCTGAACTCTTTCGAACTGCTTCTCGTTCACCATCGGACCAATTACCGCAGCTTCGTTCCACAGATCGCCCACTTTTAACGCACCGACAGTTTCAGCCATTAAACGTTTGACCTCGTCTAAGCGCGATTCCGGAACGAGCACCCTAGTGCCGGCCAGACAAGCCTGGCCGCTATTGATGAATCCGGCGCTTACCGCAAGCGGTACGGCTTTCGTGAGATCAGCGTCATCCAAGATGACGCTAGGCGATTTTCCTCCCAGTTCAAGTGTAATCCTCTTCAAGTTAGCCGCCGCGCCTGCAGCGATTCGTTTACCGACTGCTGTGGAACCTGTAAACGTGATGCCGGTCACGTCCGGATGGCGAGTCAGCTCTTCGCCGACGACTTCTCCCTTGCCATTAACGATGTTGATTACACCTGCCGGGATATTGGCTGCATGGACAGCCTCCATGAATAGTTCCGTTTGCGCCGCGCTGAACTCACTCGGTTTGACAACGACGGTGCAGCCCGCTGCAAGCGAGGGCGCAAGCTTATTGGCAAGATGTGTCGCATTGGCATTCCAAGGCGTAATGACGCCTACGACACCGACCGGTGCCATTCGTACTTGTGCCGTACCGGCCGGCCGTACGAAAGGATACGATTCCACCGTTTCTTTCATATGCGAAAAGGCGTTGACCGCAATTTGAGTCAGCATTTTAGCCACACTAACGGGCGCGCCGTATTCCGAAACGGTCGCCTCCGTCAATTTATCGAAACGTTGCGACAGCGAGTCATGCAGCCGTGCAAGAATTTCCATGCGTTCCTCAATACTCGTTTTAGAGAACGATTTGAATGCAGCTTTAGCTGCCTCTATTGCGTTACGCGTATCATCAACGTTTCCCAGCACGACTTTGCCGGTAACTTGTTTGTTAACAGGATTGCGCAGCTCCAGTTCTTCCGTGCCCATAGGTTTGACAAATTGTCCATTTATATAAATCCGATCGTACACATTCATTTTCGTTCCTCCTTGATTTTAAAAAGTGTTAGCCATTAAATCATTTACATTCTACATGTTAAAGTTCACTTTAAGTCAATAGTTTTACATAAAATTAGCGAAGCTTTGCTCTCTTTTTTTCTCACGAAAGAAAAAAGGGGCAAAGCTTCGCTTCGTTTTCGCTCGTATTTAATTGGCGGTTTCCTTGTTCGTTGGAGTATCGAGCTTCTCAATATACGCAAGAAAGCTGTCCTCCGGACTGCCATTTTGGATGTTGTTATAAACTTCCAGCTTCTGACTTACTGCTTCAAAAGCCTCGTTCAGCACCTGCTGCTTTTTTACGATTTCCGCTTGATGCGCTTGCAAGATGGCCCTTCTTTGCGCAATCGTCGATTCTCCCTGTTCGGCAAGCTCGACAATTTCTCTTATGCCCGCTATGCTCATTCCCGTTGCCCGAAAGCAAGTCATTAATCGAATCCAGTCCAAATCCTTTTTATCAAACAGGCGGTTGCCTTTCTCATCCCTGCGAATGTTCGGCAGCAGTCCTTCTTTGTCATAAAATCGTATCGTATGCGCCGCGCAATTCAATATCTCCGACGCTTCCTTGATTGTGTACAAGCGCTCTCTCCCCCATTCCAACGTTTGCTTTCATATCCCGATTATTGCTCTGCACAGTAATTAATCAGCGCCTATTCACCTTTTAATTTCGCAATTATAACATAAGCCAATCGTTAATCAAATGAGCCGACGACTAGCCGCCAGAACCCTCTTTCCTGTCGCACTGGAAAAATTGAACACGAATAGATTTTACAAAATCTTTTCATAGTTTTGTCATTGCGCGAACAAATGGGTTCTAGTATGTAGGGGAATTTAGACGAACGAAACAGAGGAGAATGCCTATTCATCACCCTTAATATCCGGCAGTGGGATAATTGCCAATTGTTATCCAAATAGGGACGGTTGATCCAAAACAAAATAGATCGCTGGAGGTGCAACATGGAGCCGCTAAAAATTTGGGCACATCGCGGAGCAAGCGCCTACGCTCCGGAAAATACGATGGCAGCTTTCGAGCTTGCCGTGCAGCAGCATGCCGATGGACTGGATATTACGATTCATCGTACAAAGGACGGAGAAATCGTCGTCATCCATGACGACAAGATCGATAGAACCTCCAACGGCACGGGTGACGTTGCCGACTACACGCTCGCCGAGCTTCAAATGTTCAATTTCAACGCCGGCTTTGAGGAGCAATATCCGACAGCCGAAATCCCGACGCTTCGTCAAGTGCTGGAGTTTGTTAAAACCCATGGTCTTGAGCTGAACATCGAGGAAAATGTCATTTTCTCCGACCATGACCGTGCAGCAATCAGCTTGGATGCCGCCAAGCTGGTACAGGATCATGGCTTAACAGAGCGAGTAAGCTTCTCATCCTTCAACCATCAATCGATGGCTCGGATCAAGCAGTCTGTTGCTGAAATTCAGACAGGCTTGCTCTATCTGGAAGGCTTATACAATGGCGAGGAGTATGCCAAAACAGCGAACGCTTCCGCCCTGCATTCCTTCTTCATCAGCGTAACGCCTGAAATGGTCTCGCAGGCTCATAACGCTGGAGTACGCATCCATGCATGGACAGTCAATGAAGTCGCTGCCGTCAAATCGATGATCGATGCCGGGGCAGATGTGATCATTACCGATTGCCCGGACATTTGCGCCGATCTTCGGGATATGGACAAAGACTCGCGCACTCATTTGAACGAGCAGCAATTTAGAGCTCGTTACGGTGAAGTAAAGTCCTACTCCTTTATGCAAAGCCTGTATACAAAAATGGCCACTAATCAAAGCCAGGAAGGATAACAAAATGAAAAATCCTAAAATACTCGGTCATCGAGGCGCAAGCGGGTATGCTCCCGAAAATACGATGGAAGCTTTTAGACTTGCGATTCAGCAGCATGCCGACGGATTCGAAATTGATATTCACATTACGAAGGACGGCGAAATTGTCGTCATTCATGACGACACAATCGATAGAACCTCCAACGGCACAGGAGTCGTGACGGAGCTCACGCTTGCCGAGCTAAAGCAGTTTAATTACAACGTCGGCTTTGAGGAGCAGTTTCCGACCGCTGAAATTCCAACGCTTAGCCAAGTGCTGGAGCTTGTGAAGGCGCATGACTTATACCTGAATATTGAGATCAAAGATATTATGACCAACACGGGCAAATATGACGGACTGAACATTGCCGCCGCCAATTTGGTCAAGGAATTCGGGCTGGTGGATCAGGTTATTTTCTCTTCCTTCAACCACCATTCCATGGCTGAGCTGAAGCAGGCCTGCCCGGAAATAAAAACGGCGCTGCTGCATTTCTCCAAGCTGTATAAAGGCGAGGAATATGCGAGATCGGCCTATGCCGATGCTCTCCATCCTCTTTTCTCTATCGTGGACAAGAGCACGGTAGAGCAGGCGCATCAAGCCGGCGTTCAGATGAATGCCTGGACCGTTAATCAGCCCGCTGATATTGAAGCGATGATCGTTGCCGGCGTTGACGCCATTATTACGGATTATCCAGACACAGCATATCGTCTTAGAGAATCGAAGCAGGCATAAGCTCAGCTCGAATTCAAGCAAGCAATTCAGTTTCAAGAGGACTAAGGCTAGACGGAAGGAAGCGGATATGAGCAGCATAGTACTGGAAAACGTAGAGAAAAAGTACGGGGATAAATCCATCATTGACGATCTCAATCTGACGATCGAAAGCGGCAGCTTTACCGTACTCGTAGGACCGTCCGGCTGCGGCAAGTCGACTACGCTTCGCATGATTGCGGGGCTGGAGGAGAACACCGGCGGTACGATTTACATTGGCGGTCAGAACATGAACAAGGTGGAACCGGGCAAACGGAATTTGGCCATGGTGTTCCAAAACTATGCATTATATCCGACGATGACCGTCTTTCAAAATATCGAGTACGGTCTCAAGAACAACAAAGTGCCCAAGGCTGAGCGGAAGCGCCTAATTGAGGATATTGCGGATACCGTCGGGCTGACCAAGCATCTGCAAAAAAAGCCGGAGTTTCTCTCCGGCGGAGAACGGCAGCGGTTGGCGCTTGCCAGAGCGATGGTGAAGAAGCCCGCCATCTTTCTGATGGACGAGCCGCTTTCCAACCTGGATGCCAAGCTGAGACAGCAAATGCGCGCGGAGCTGATCGAGCTTCATAAGAAGCTCGGAGCGACATTCGTTTATGTGACGCATGACCAGGTTGAGGCGATGAGCATGGGGACGAAAATTGTGCTGATGGACGGCGGAAAGATCATGCAGGAGGATACGCCGCACCATATGTATCAGCAGCCGAAAAACATTTTTTCCAGCAAATTCATCGGCACCCCTGCCATGAACATCATGGAGCTTCAAAACTGCCCTAACGCACTGCAGCAGCTTGCTCCCAAAGAAGCAAGGTATGTCGGCTTCAGACCGGAAAAGGTGAAATTCAGCCTGGATGCGATAGAACCTGCTGCAAGAAGCAGCGCTATTGCATTGGAAGGCGTTCTGACTGCGCGTGAAATATTAGGGGCCGAAATTATTTATAAGGCAGAGCTGGACCGCAATCAAACGATTGCCGTTAAATGCTTCGACAGCCTGGAACGAGATTTAAGCAAAACGACGATGTATGTGGAACCTGCCCACCTCGCTTTCTTCGACAACAGCGAGCAAAGAATTTACGGTGCGAACGCCGCTGCGAAATCTATAGAATTGTCGAGTGAACGGTCATGAGCGGCAGCGGCACGGTTAGGCGAATTTTGCCTTATTTGATGGTCGCGCCTGCAGTCCTTATTTTAGTAACCTTCTATCTCTATCCGATCGGTTACAACATCTATTTGAGTTTCTTCTCTTGGAATATGCGGGGGCCGATGAAGTTCGTCGGAATAAAAAACTATACGGAACTCTTCATGAGCCGCGACTTTACACAAACGTTGATGAACACGGTTTGGTATACGGTTATGGAGGTCAGCCTCGTGATCGTATTCGCTTTGTTGCTTGCGTTGTTTTTGCAAAAAAACACCGTGATCAACCGGTTTATCCAAACGATCAGCTTTACGCCGAATATTATTTCGCTCGTTTCGGTATCGCTGATCTGGATGTGGCTGATGAATACCGACAAAGGGCTATTCAACTATATCCTGTCGCTCTTCGGAGCGGATGCCGTAGGCTGGTTGACCGATAAGCGCATCGCCTTGTTCTCCATCGTTCTTGTGTCCGTATGGAAGTCCGTCGGATTTAATGTGTTAATTATTTTATCGGCGCTTGGTTCGATACCGCGTTATCTCTATGAAGCGGCGGCACTGGATCGGGCGTCCAAAACTTCCGTGTTTTTCAATATTACGCTGAAAATGATTTCGCCAACGCTGTTCTTTCTCATTCTGATGAATATCATCAGCTCTTTCCAAGCCTTTGAGACGATCAGCGTCATGACGAACGGCGGTCCGTCCAATTCGACTAACACGCTCATCTTCAGCATTTATAAGCAGAGCTCCGAGTACTACCGCGTCGGGTACGCTTCGGCGATCGCCGTTGTGCTCATGGCCATCGTAGGCCTCATCACCTTGGTCTACTTCAAAGTACTCAATAAGCGCGTTCATTATCGTTAAGGGGGACAACTTGAATGGTTAACTGGGTTAGAACCCCTAAATTCATTATTCGACTATTGCTGTCATTACTGCTCCTTGTCGTTTTCCTGGCGCCATTCTATTGGATGATTCTCAGCGCCTTCAAAACATTGGATGAAGTCATCGCCGTGCCGCCAAAGTTTTGGGTGGACAAGCTGCAGTGGGTCAACTTCCAGCAGGCTTTTACAAGAATCAACTTTATGCACTATACCAAGAACTCGATCATCATTACGGTAGGCACGCTGATCGGCCAGCTCCTCGTTGTCGTGCCTGCGGCGTATGCCTTTGCCAGGTATCAGTTCCGGGGCAAAAACGTATTGTTCGGTTTGGTGCTTATTACGATGATGATCCCGGGACAGCTCATTTTCCTTCCGATCTTCGTCATGTTCGCCAAGACGGGACTGCTCAATACCTATATTTCCTTGATCATTCCTTTTATCGCAAGCGGTATGGCGATCTTTATGCTTAGGCAGACGTTTATGCAAATTCCAGACTCGATCTTGGAAGCTGCACGGCTGGACAACTCCAGCGAGTTTAAAATCATCCGTTCCATTATGCTGCCGATGGCGATTCCTACACTGTCTACCCTCGCGCTCCTGACTTTTATCGGGACTTGGAACAGCTACTTCTTCCCGCTCGCATGGACGACGACCGATGCGGTTCGCACCTTGCCGCTGGGCGTGAAGAAGCTGCAGGATGCCGAAGGGTTGAACCCTCATATCGTCATGGCCGGCAACATGATGCTGATCCTGCCGATCTTGATTATGTTCGCTTTTGCCAGAAAGCATATTATTAAAGCTTTTACTTATTCGGGCGTAAAATAATAACCCAACTATCGGGAGGAAACCCATGAAAACCTCAATGAATTCGCTGAAAAAAAGACTGATTCCGATGACAACGGCTGTACTTGCCACCACTGTTCTATTGGCTGGCTGCGGACAATCCGGCTCCGACCAGAAGGCTGTTGCTTACACCAAGGGAGATGAAGTCGTTGAAGTCCAGTTCTGGACGTCTGCCATCGAGAAGGTCAATCAAGATCTGGTAGATGAGTTTAACAAAACAAAGGGCGCGGAATTGAACATTCATGTCACTGCGGAATATCAGGGCGATTATTGGGAAATGCAGAAGAAGGTCAATGCTGCAGCCATTGCCAATACGCTCCCCAATGCGTTCATTGACGAAGTTGCAATGACGAAGGGTTTTGCGGATAACGACACCATTGTCGATCTGGAGCCTTTCATCAAAGCGACCGATTTCAACCGGGATGACTTTAAAATCGGCGATTTAGGCAACCTCTACGTTGGCGACGACATGTACGCATTCCCGCATATGCGCAGCTTGCCAGTTATGTACATCAACAAGACGCTGGCGAAAAAAATCGGCATGAACGAGAACGGACCGCAAACGTTCGCTGAACTGGAAAGCTATTTGAAAGCTTCCTACGATGCGACCGGCAAAACGCCTATGTACTTGTTTAACAACGACTTCTGGGTAATGGAGGCGCTGCTGTACTCCTACTCCGACACTTCAGTTCTGAGTGAAGACGAAAAAGCGACTAATATCAATGGCAAAGGCGCTGTCGATCTTATCACTTACTTGAATGATCTGATTGGCAAAGGATATATCAAAGTGCTGAGCGCAACACAACAAAATGATTTTATCGGCGCTGTTTCCAGCCCGGATACGCTCCTTACCTTCTCCAGCATTGGCGGCTACAAAATCTTTTTGGGCCTTGCAGCGAAAAGCCAAACGGAGCTCGGCGTCGCTATGATTCCTGCCGGCGAAGCCGGAAAACGCGGCGTATCGGTTGGCGGATCGAATATTTACATGGCCAATACCGGCACTGATATTGAAAAAGCGGCTACGTTTGAATTTATTAAATGGATTACGGATACCGATCAGGCTGCTTTCGCTTCCGTGAACACCGGCTACTTGCCGACTCGTCTTTCTTCGCTCGACACCGAGATGATGAAGAACACGATCGCCGAGCTTCCTGGCTACCAGGTCGCTATTGACGAGCTGAAATTCAGTAAAAAGAGACCGCAAACCGGCGTCTACCACGAAGTCGAAAACTTGTTTGTTACTCGTATTGCTGACATCTGGACGGACAAGCTGAACATTCAAGAAAGCCTCGACGCTTTGAAGAAAGATGTCGACGCGATTTTGACGAGATAAGCTGTAACACGGAGGCAAAAGGTTCTTTACTATCAGATATACTCATTCAAACAAAAGAAGAAACCCGTCGTCATCGAATTTGACGTTGGGTTTCTTCTTTTGTTTTGCCGGGGTATTCCCGTTTAGGAAAAGAACGGATGAAACTTCTCCTCTGCGCTCCGATCAAGCGTCCGGTATGTGGAGCGTCCCAAATAAAGCGGAATTTCCAGCTTAGTTAAGTCCGGCAGCCCATTGTCCAAGAAGCGCTCCCTATCCTGGTAGCACTGGACGATTTCGCCAGCAAACCATTCGTGATCGCCGAAAGTCGTAATGCTCAATGTTTTACATTCATAGGCGACATAAGCATCGCTTAGCACCGGAATATCCGCCTTCAGCCCTTCCTCATATGCAATGTTGAATTTCTCGAATTTATTGACGTCCCGCCCGCTGAACGAGCCGGCCGCTTGAATGATCTCCGAGCAACTCGCTGGCAGGAAGTGTACGCCAAATACCCCGCTCTGCTTAATGAGATTGTACGTATGCGTTTCTTTGCGTAGCGAAATACCGTAAATGCCAGGCGAAGAACCGACGTAGGTATGCCAGCCAGAAGCCATGACGTTTTGTTCGCCGTTGTAGCGAGACGTTACAACCGCAACCATGCCCGGATAATTATAGGTCAATGTTTCTTGAATCGGCTCTCTCATCTATGGATTCTCCCTCGTTTGCTCAACATCATTTTTTTCGAATGAACGATTGGAGCAGCAATAATCCTGCTGCCAAGGCTGCTGCATTACCCGCTATTGCCGAAGCAGGAAATAGTTTATAAGCAAACAGTGAAAATACAATAAGCAGTGCTGTGATTAACAATAATGGAACATTGATTTTAAAAACACTTCTCTGAACAAGCACGATAGATAAATAAATTCCTAGTACAAAAAAGATCGCTTTAATGGCGTAATCCAGTTCGTATATGTTCCCGCTAAACCGGTACTTCTCCTCGTAATGACCATGTACAGTAGAGAAAGGCCAATAAAGCCTGCAAACCATAGCAAATAATAAGCGCTCTGGATGATTGCCTTCTTCATCCCCGCTCACCTCCTGGAATAATAAATCCTCATTCCAGTTATCTGGTAATTAAATCGTATCACACTATTCCTCTGTGTCAACAGAGAATTAATGATGATCCTTATCAGAAACTACTGTAGAGAGTTTAGTCTTCCTTGACCTCGCTTCCAGTTGACAATAAAAGCAAAAATAAATATTATAGTCGTAGCAACTATATTCATGTCTATTATTTGAGGAGGCCTCCTTTGGAATTAGAAAAGTATATCGGTGTCAACGTGCAGCGCGCCGCTCTTAGATTAAACAATTTTTATCAAAAAGTGGTTAACCCATTTGAAATTACAATAGATCAATGGGAAATACTCGTTGTTTTGTGGGAAAAAGAAGGCATTACGCAAAAGGAACTTGCCGAACGGCTTCATAAAGACCCGACGAACGTTGCCCGGATGTTATTTAAACTAGAGAAGAAGAGCTTTATCTACCGTGTCGTCCACGAGACGGACCGGAGATCGCTGCGCGTTTATTTGACTCCGAAAGGAAATGAAATTCGGGATGACATTTTAGAGCCTTCCATCGAAGCCTATAAGAACACCATTAAGGGCTTGTCTGAAGAAGAAGTTGCGACGTTCATACGAATTCTCAACGTCATCTCTAACAATGTAACTGAAGAATAACGTCAAATGTCGGCTGGCAGCAGCGTACCAGCAATTTGAGTGTTATTATGGCGCAAACCCAAGCTTCATGAGAGTAGGAAAGCTACGGATCAGAGGGTTCTTCCGGTCGCTGTTAAAGCCCGATTCCTTATTGGGTGAGCGTTTGCAGCAGTAGGAATCACGCTTTTAAGGCGACCGACCACTATCGTTTCACTAGAATCCCTCTCTCCCTTCGCTAATTACATCGCCGCTCTTCCTTTTATCCAACTGTTGAGACATAATGGCCTATATAGTTGCTGCGACTATTATAGTCTAGACATCTTATTTGCTTATCGCTTTCTGATCTCTTTATTTAATCCACACCACTAATAGTTGCTGCAATAACTAATAGTGAAGCAATAAAAGGAGGGTTCATCAAATGGAAGAATCGCAACAGAATGCCGGCATTTTTAGTCCGCAATATCGGGCTTTGACGATTGGGATCATTCTTGCCGTAACTACCGTCGCATTCGAGGGATTGGCGATCACGACAATTGCCCCTAGCCTGGCGCAGAAGCTACAAGGTCTTCATTTATACGGCTGGATTTTCAGCGCCTTCCTCTTGGCTCAAATCATTGGAACGATGGTTGTGGGTCAACGGATTAACAAAAACGGCGTACTGGCTTCATTTTCAGTCTCCATCCTTTTTTTCGTCGTCGGTATTGTCATTGCCGCCCTTTCCGTAAACATGATGATGCTCATTATAGGACGCGTATTTCAAGGCTTTGGCGCAGGAGCCATTATCACTTGCGTCTACTACAGCATAACGCTTGGCTATCCTGACAGATTAAGAACGAAGATTCTTGCTATGTTCTCCAGCGCGTATATTTTGCCAGCATTAATTGGTCCTTATATCGCCGGTCTTTTAGCTGAGTACGTTTCATGGAGATTCGTATTCTGGTTCGTGCTTCCGTTCATTGGCTTGGCTGTCGTTCTGACGCTCCCTGCTTTCCGCAAATTTCCGGCTGGCGACAAGTCCTCTTCGCAAGGTCAAGGCAACCGGAAAGAAGGCTACGCCGTGCTGCTGGCCGTCGGTACCGGACTGCTGCTCACAGGGCTAGGCTTTATTACAGATTGGAAAGGCATGCTGCTGTCGGCTACGGGATTGCTGATCATGATTGTCCCTCTGCGGAAGCTGCTGCCCTCTGGAACTTTTAGCGCAAGAAGTGGACTGCCTGCGACAATCGCTTCAAGGGGGTTATTTGTAGCTTGTTATAATGCTACGGAAAGCTACGTGGTTTTGGCGTTGACGGATGTTAAAAACCTGTCTGCCGATCTTGCGGGTTTAATCGTCGCCTCGGGGGCACTAAGCTGGTCGGCGGCGGCATGGTTCCAATCCAGGCTTGACGCCAAAGACCAAGGGGCCGGAAGAAACAAGCGAGTCATGACCGGCATTGGCTTTATGATTGTCGGCGTTGCCGCCGTTATACTTGCCGTAGCTTTGTCGGAAGGCGGAATCGGTTTTGCGATTATTTCGCAAATTTTCACCGGCTTTGGCATTGGCTTGGCGCACCCGACCACAGGCGCAATTGCATTGCAGCATGCTAAGGCGGGAGAAGAGGGGGAGACCTCGGCAAGCATTCAATTCACGGATGCGTTCAGTCCAGGGTTAAGCATCGGTATCGGCGGGGCGTTCATCGCCATTAGCCAAACGATGAATTGGGGATTGTTAACCGGGATTGTATTGGCCTTGTCGTTGCAGCTGTTGTTTGCAATCATTAGCCTTGCAGTTTCGTTACGCATCAAGCAAGCCTTATAAACTAATGAGAGTAAAATCAGTGCTTGACGGAAAAGGAGAAAAAGTGGAGGGGCAGAGGGATTCTGGAGAAACATAGTGGTCGCTCTTAAAGCCAGATTCCTACCTCAGACTTCTATAAATGAAAGGAATCAGGCTTTAATGGTGATCGGAAGAACCCTCTGACCCATCCCCTCACTTCAAGTCAAGCACTGTTTTCGTTTTTGAGCCCTTATAATAGAAGAAACTGCCAAAAAAAGCACTGCCTCTAAAGCAGTGCTTTTCCAGTTGGAGCAACCGAATCGGAGCGAACGCGGCCTGTGATGAACACCCCAAGCAGAATGAGCGCTCCCCCGGCGAATTGAGAGACGCCTACCTGCTCGCCAAGGACGAGCAAACCAAATAAAATGGCGATGAAGGGAGGCAGGTTGTTGAACAGTGAGGCTGTCCCCGGACCAACGACCGCCACTCCTCGAACCCACCACACAGCTGCTGCTACGTTCATAAGTCCGGCTAAGGCGATAATCAGCCACATGGATAGACCGCCTTGCAGCATCATCCCTCCAAGTAACCACTCTCCCCCTGCGGGAGGCACCATCAGCAGCATACCAACGAAGGAGGAATAGGTCGTAATCGTTAACGGAGATAGCCTGCGCGCCAGCCTTGGGGTGAACAAGGTGCTTGCCGAAAAGCCAAACATCGCCAGCAGCAAATAGAGGTCACCTGTTCCGATACGCCAGGATTGTTCGCCGCTCTGCACAATGACTAGCACACCTGCAAATCCTAATCCCGCCCCCAACAGCTTCAGTCCGCGAATACGAGTCTTCAGAAAGACGGCCTCTAGCGCCAGCGTTGTAAGAGGGGCGGCGGCATAGATTAATGAAGCATTGGCAGCGGTCGAATTTTCTAACCCGATAAAATAGGCTGGTTGCTGAATCAACGTAAACAAAATCGAAGAATAAAGCAGCAGCAGCCATTCAGCTTTGGTCGGCTTTTGCATCGCTTTTTTACGACTGCCGCCCCAATAGAAAAGAAATAAAAACCCCATCGTAAACAATTGCCTTAAAAATGAGAGCAGCACCGGCGAGAACGCCTGCAGCAGATAAGCGCTAATAACGTAGCTGATTCCCCATAAAAAAGCAACAACGAACAGCCTAGCAAATGCCGATCTATATTCAGCCGTCATCGTGAATGGCTACACGCGGACCGAAGTGTAGCGGTTGGCCGGACGCCCAAGCGACAAATGATCACGCAGAGTGCGCCCGGTATATTCCGTACGGAATACCCCTCTGCGCTGCAGCTCCGGAACGACCAGTTCTACAAAATCTTCGAGTCCGCCCGGCAGATGGGAGAATGCAATGTTAAAGCCGTCCGCCGCCCCTTTCAAGAACCACTCCTCCAGCAAATCAGCGATCTGCTCCGGTGTGCCGACCACACCGCGCCTATTCGTCGATCGTTCATAAAGCTGGCGAAGCGTCAGCTTCTCATCGTCCATCAGCTCAAGAATGCGCTTCAGCATACTCTTGCTTTGATTGAATTCGTCAAGATTCGGACGAATCGGCAGCGGCTCATCGAGCGGATAAGACGAAATGTCCTGGCCGAGATAATGGGAGAGCAGATCGAGACCGAGCTTCGACGGCGTCAAGCTCTCAATGAGCGCCGACTGCTCCTTCGCTTCCTCCTCCGTCCGGCCGATAATCGGCATAACGCCGGGAAGTATTTTCAACTCGTCGCGGCTTCGGCCGTACTTAGCCATCCGTCCCTTAATATCTTCATAGAGCTGCTGGCTGGCGAGCAAGCCTTCCGCCGAGAATTCGCTGACTGGAGCAAAGACGACCTCCGCCTTGGCTGCCGCCAATTCCTTGCCGGCCTCCGACGCTCCAGCCTGAATAAGCACCGGGTAGCCTTGCGGGGGTCTGGCTACATTAAGCGGGCCATGCACTTGAAAGTGGCGGCCTTTATGCTGAAGATTATGCAGCTTCTCTTTATCCGCAAAATACCCGCTTTCCTTGTCCAGGAGCAGCGCGTCATCCTCCCAGCTGTCCCACAGCCCTTGCGTCACATCGACGAATTCCTCTGCCCGCTCATAGCGTGTTCCATGGTCCAGATGCTTCTCCAACCCAAAGTTACGCGCCTCCTCATCTGTTTGCGAGGTAACGATATTCCAGGCTGCCCGCCCGTTGCTGAGGTAATCCAGCGTAGCCAGCTTGCGGGCAATATGATACGGCTCATTATAGGTAGTGGAGATCGTTGCCGCAAGGCCGATATGCTCGGTCGCTCCCGCCAACGCGCCGAGCAGCGTGAAAGGCTCCGGGCGAATGCTGTTGGCATGGCTAATCCCCGATTCGAAGCGATCCCATACATACAGTTCATCTGCATAGAAGAACATATCGAACTTGCCGCGTTCCGCCGTCTGGACGATTTTTTTATAGTAGTTCAAGTCAAGCTGTCCTTGCTCATCGGATTGGGGATGCCTCCAGCTGGAAATATGCTCGCCCCCCGGAAAAAACATCATCGCTCCAAGCGCCATTTGCCGTTGTTGTTTACTCATTTCATTAGCCTCCATTTCATTAGTAGAATTGAAATTCAGTTCTGCACCCCAACCGAAGCGAATCGGTTAGCCGGACGCCCCAGCGACAGATGATCGCGCAAGGTGCGTCCGGAGTATTCAGTACGAAACACCCCTCTGCGCTGCAGCTCTGGAACGACCAAATCCACAAAATGCTCGAGTCCGCCCGGCAGATAGGGGAACGAAATATTGAAACCGTCCGCCGCTCCCTTCAAGAACTACTCCTCCAAAAAATCGGCGATTTGTTCTGGCGTCCCGGCCAGCGCAAGCCTATTCGTTATTCGCCCATACAGCTGGCGAAGCGTCGGCTGCTCCTCGTCCATCAGCTCAAGGATATGCTTAAGAACGCTCTTGCTCTGATTGAATTCGTCAAGATTCGGGCGGATCGGCAGCGGCTCATCAAGCGGATAGGACGAAATATCTTGGCCTAGATAATAAGAGAGCAGATCAAGTCCAAGCTGCTGCGGCATCAGGCTTTCCGTGAATGCCAGCCGCTCCTTCGCCTCCTCTTCCGTCCGGCCGATTATCGGCATAATGCCGGGCAATATTTTCAACTCGTCGCGGCTACGGCCGTACTTGGCCATTCGTCCCTTAATATCCTCATAGAGCTGCTGACCGGCCCGCAGTCCTTCCGCCGAAAACTCGCTGATCGGAGCGAAGACGACCTCCGCCTTCGCTGCCGCCAGCTCCTTGCCGGCCTCTGACGCTCCGGCCTGAATAAGCACCGGGTAGCCTTGCGGAGGCCTGGCTACATTGAGCGGCCCATGCACTTGAAAGTGGCTGCCCTTGTGCCGAAGATTGTGCAGCTTCTCTTTATCTGCGAAGTACCCGCTTTCTTTGTCCAAGAGCAGCGCGTCATCCTCCCAGCTGTCCCACAATCCTTGCGTCACATCGACGAACTCCTTGGCCCGCTCATAGCGAGTCCCATGCTCCAGATGCTTCTCTCTGCCGAAATTGCGGGCCTCCTCGTCTGTCCGCGAGGTGACGATATTCCAAGCTGCCCGCCCCTTGCTGAGGTAATCCAGCGTAGCCAGCTTGCGGGCGGTATGATACGGCTCATTGTAAGTAGTGGAGATCGTCGCCGCCAGACCGATATGCTCAGTCGCTCCCGCCAACGCGCCGAGCAAGATGAACGGCTCCGGGCGAATGCTATTGGCATGGCTGATCCCCGATTCGAAGCGATCCCACACATACAACTCATCTGCATAGAAGAACATATCGAATTTGCCGCGTTCCGCCGTCTGGACGATTTTTTTGTAGTAATTGAAATCAAGCAATCCTTGCGTATCCGTCTCGGGATGCCTCCAACTGGAAATATGGCCCCCCGCCGGGAAAAACATCATCGCCCCAAGCGACATTTGCCGTTGCTGCGCAGTCATTTTGTCAGCCTCCATTTCGTTAGCTCAGCCCAATTCCGTTACGCTTACCCTTCCAACAATCCGTTAGCTATCAGCCATTCCTTGGCGACATCAATTGCAGGCCGCTGCTGATTCTCGACCTCGCCGTTAAGTCTCTGCATTTCCTTTTCTGTCATTTTCCCAGCCATGGCATTGAGCACTTTCTCCAGCTCCGGGTGCTTCGCCAGCACTTCATCGCGAACGACCGGAATCGCGTAATACGGCACGTATACATGCTTATCATCTTCCAACACCACCATCGGCCTCACCAGCACCTGGGCGGAGGTCGTTTGCACCATCGTGACATCGATCAAGCCTTGCTCGATCGCTTGATACGTCAAGCTTGCTACGACCGACTTGGTATCCTTGAACTTTGGTTTATAGGCTTCCAGAATCGGCGGCCAGAGATCGGGACGGTTCATAAACTCCTCGCTTGCTCCGAAGACGAGCTCAGCCGATTTTGCGGCAATATCCGATCCCGTCTTAAGACCGAGCTTTTCCGCTTTCTCCTTGCGTACTCCGAAAGCATAGGAATTCGTAAAGCCCAACGGGTCCAGCACCGTAATCTGGTTTTTCTCCTTCAATTCCTTCTTCACTTTTTCGTAGACCACTTGAGCATCGTATTCCGGGTCGGCCTTCAAAATATTAATAAGCGCCGTTCCGGTATACTCCACATAAGTGTCCACTTCTTTTTTCTTCAGCGCAGTCCAGAGCAGATTATTATCCAGCTTCTTGACATCCGCTTTCAGGTCGGTCTTCTCTTCAATAAGCAGCTTTAACGCGTTCGCCAAAATATCAGACTCCGCAAACCCCTTAGTCGCGACCTGAATCGTTTCTTTCTTTCCGCCGTTGGCGCAGCCGGTCATACCGACTGCAAGCAGCAGCGCTGCCGTAAGGGTAAGAATCGTTCTCTTGCTCTTCGTCCACCGTTTGCTCATACCGCTAACCCCCGTACTTTTCTTGCTCATCCTTCTCTCCATCTCCCTTTTCCCCTTTCTATTAATCCTTCGTCACATGACGAAGGCCCTTTGGCGTTAACCAGCGATTTAAAACTAATAGCAGCAAATTAATCAAAATGACTAGCAAAGATACCGGAATTGCCCCGGCCAGAATGACGTTGTTGTTAATCGCCGCAATGCCGCGCGTAATAATATCGCCTAAACCGCCGGCAGCGATGTAGGTCGCTATAGTCGCAATACTGATCGTCTGAACCGCTACAAGCCGTACGCCGGCCATAATGAAACTGCGGGCGATAGGCAGCTGGACCAGCCTTAAAATTTGTCCGCGAGTCATTCCCATCCCTGTTCCCGCCTCAATGAGAGCAGGAGAAACGCTGAGCACACCGGAGTACGTATTCTGTAAAATAGGCAGCAGCGCATATAGCGTCAGCGCGATAATGGCAGGCTGCTTGCCGATGCCGACAAGCGGAATCATAAAGCCGAACAGCGCCAGGCTCGGAATCGTCTGAATGACCGATACGACCGTAATAACCCCGTTGGCCAGCTTTTTGTGAGTCGTTAAATAAATACCGGCCGGAATGGCAATCAGACAGGCGATAAGCACTGAAATAATCGACAGCTCGAAGTGCTCGATTGATTTTTCCAGTATTTTCGGCCATTCCGTTTGAATCGTTTCCCAAAAGCTCATACGGCGGTCTCCTTTCGTTCGTTAAGCTGCTCGAACGCCTTGATGCAGCTCTGCCGGGTAATCGTCCCTAGCAGCCGCTCGTTGTCATCGACAACCGGAACAATCGGATACTCCTGCAGCAAGTCAAGCAGCTTCGCGATTGGCGAATGATCCTGTACCGACGGACCAGGAGGCCGCATCACTTCCGCTACCTTCAACCGCCCGCTCTCGCTTAATCCTGGCCGCTGCCCCAGTTCGTCACGTCCGACGATGCCGACAACCTTGTTGTTTGCATCGGTAACGAGCAGTTCGCTCGCCTGACTTGCATGCAGCTGCTGGAGCGCTTCCGACACATAACGATGCGAATCAATAGAGCCGCTCGCTTCCATCAGATGGATAAGCGAAGGCGCAGAATGCGGCTGCGGCGAGACTTCCGGGGCAAATCGCTCGCTGCCAAGAAACTCCCTGACGAAGGCATCAGCCGGATGCTTGAGCAGCTCCTCCGGCGATCCCGCCTGTACGATCTGACCGTTCTTGAGCAGAATGAGATCGTCGGCAATTTTGAGCGCTTCATCGATATCATGCGTGACAAAAACGATCGTCTTCTTCACATGCCGGTTCAGATGAATAAGCTCCTTCTGCAGTTGCACTCGGCTGATAGGGTCGAGGGCGCTAAACGGCTCATCCATCAAAATAACGGAAGGATTGGCCGCCAGCGCGCGGGCAACGCCGATGCGCTGCTGCTGCCCTCCGCTTAGCTCATGCGGATACCGCTTGCGGAACTTGGCCGGGTCGAGCCCGATCAGTTCAAGCAGTTCCTCCGTGCGGCTGACAAGCTTCTGTTTGCTCTCCCCCTTCAGTCTCGGAACGATCGAAATATTCTCTTCGATCGTCATATGCGGAAACAGACCGATCTGCTGGATGACATAGCCGATACTTCTGCGCAGCTCTACCGGGTCCAGCTTGCTGATTTCGTTGCCTTCCCACAGAATTTGTCCCTGATCGGGTTCGATCAGCCGATTGATCATTTTCAGCAAGGTGGTCTTCCCGCAGCCTGATGGGCCGATGAGCGTCACAAGTCTCTCCTTTTCAATCGTTAAGTTGAAGTTTTCAAGAACGGGGCCAGCTCCATAATCCTTGCTCACTTGCTTGAATTCCAACGCGAACCTGCTCATAGCGCTCATCCTTTCCTTAAAAAAATAAAGAGGCCTTCTTTTCCATCGCGGAAAACAAGACCTCCATTCGTGTGGTCGGTCAGCATTATTCGTATTTGACAATATGTATCCATCATTTCGGCTCTAAACTGAAATCAGTTGCTTGACTTGAAGTGAGGGGAAGCGCTGCGGGTCAGAGGGTTCTTCCGCTACTCTCTTCTTTTCCGTCCAGAACTGATTTCGATGTAGAACCATCATTTCTTTTAAAATTTATTATTTGCATAGGAATTGTTGGTTTAGTAGATACAGAAAGACCTCCTGCTAACAGGTCAGTCTCAACACCCAATGTTTTCAATCCGTTATTGCCTGTTCCTTACCTAACTGGGTGGCTGCTGCAGCTATCAAGCGCTAATAACCTCGCTGTCGATCGACAACACCCTGCAATGGTTCGCCCCGTCTGAATCGCTCCAAGTTGTTCAAGAAGTACCGGCTGACATTGGCAGCAACACTCGGTCCTGATAAATGAGGGGTTACAATCACATTCGGAAGCGACCAGAACGGATGATCGTTCGGCAGCGGCTCTTTGTCGAATACATCTAAGACGGCCGTCTGCTGCGGATGACTCTGGAGATGGCTTACTAACGCCTCCTCGACAATAAGCGGTCCGCGCCCGACATTGATTAAACAAGCGTTGTCCTTCAAAGCTTGCAAAACGTCAAGCGTCACCACATGCCGCGTTTCCGGGGTCAAAGGAAGGGTCAACACCAAATAATCCAACTCTCTTACAAATGCCGTCCATTCGTCAGCGGTATAGTGCCGATCCACGAGCCCAGCCTTACCCTTGGTTGTACTCAAACCGTGAACGACCATATGAAACGCTCTTGCGCGCGATACGACCTCTGCCCCAATCGAGCCTAGACCCGCTACACCGATGACCTTCCCTTCCAGCGTGTCGACATCATGGTCACCCCAAATACGGGATTGCTGGTTGGTAAGCAGCCTCTCTATTCCTTTATTGTGAAACAGCATGTAGCCGAGCACATATTCCGAAATAAGCTTACCGAATTGGTCGACAATTCTCGTGATTGTAATCGACTCGGGAACGTCGGCGCCATTGACCAGATTATCGATGCCCGCACCTGTTGACTGAATCCATCGCACGTTCTTTGCTTCCGGAGCAGACAACAACTCCGCCGGGAATTGCCAGCATAAAATGATGTCGGTGCCAGCCAGCTGTGCAGCCGCCTCATCCGGTGTTACTGCGGTTCTAATTGTGCAATCCGCTTCCTTACGCAAGTATTCAGCAAATCGCTCCGCTCGCTTATGATAAATCAAAATAGTAGCATTTTTCATGTGTAGTCTTATTCCTCCGTAACTAGGTCATCTCTCCAGGCTGTCATTCTCCAAAGAGATTAAGAACATCAATGACGGACTTGTGCCACTGCTGCACGGTTTCTTGCACGCCATCGACATAGACGGCGTCAACCTTCTCGTTGTAGAAGGAATGCAGTCCGGCAATTTTCGGAATTTCCTGAATGGGATTCGGATAGCTCCATACGATATTTTCAAAACGTTGACCGTTAATATCTGCAGTCAAATACGAAGCCTCGCCTTTATAGGGGCATCTCGTCTTCAAATCCGAAGAGATAAACAGCTCCTTGCGAATATCCTCTTCAGGCAAATAATAGCGTACAGGAACCCCCGTTTCAAATACAATAACCGGCCTCTTGCTGTCTGCAACAACTTCGCCGTTCAGCACAATCTGAATGTGCCGGGAACTAGCGATGACGTCAACCCTTTTGTAAGGATCGCGAGGATGTACGAATACTTCCTCTTCCTCCTCCAGCCACTTGTCAACTTTGTTCCAATAAAATGCGATATATTCACGAACGCCTTCGCTTTGCGGTATCGGATCCTCATAGCTCCAGGCGGCCTGTTCAATGACTCTGTCGCCAACCTTAATGTCCCAATATGAAGCATAGCCTTTGTACGGGCAATAGGTACGATGTTCGCTGGCTGCAATCAGATCCTGTCTGACATCGGATTTCGGAAAATAGTAGACCGGCAAATGCCCGCGCTCATGGAGCAGCACAACAGACTTGCTGTCTGCAATCGTCACCCCGTCCACCTCCACGCGTACCCACTTCTGGCTAGGTTCAGTTTTTACACGCGTTTCAACTGCTGGAACACCTGGTTCGCCTGAGCATGCGGATACCTCTGTCTGGCAGGCTGATTGAACTGTTTCACTCATCTTACTACCTCCTAGATTATCGATATTAGGTAACTAATTATTACATTTGGATAATATCATCATTTCCGTTTTTTAACAAGCACTATTCCGATTAAAATAATAAGAATAAATCCAAAGAACTAATCAACCGCCAATTTCGGTTTTAAGCCAAAAAAAAGAGCACCTAATCTAGGCACTCTCTCCCCTATCTATTGTCGAATCCGCAGGAAAAGATGATTTCATTTTCCTTGATCGATTACCAATTTGTCCTTAACCTTAACCTCTGCCTCGAGAATATCATGCTCCCTATAAAAGTCCTTCAACTCATCTTGAGCGCTATTCTCCGCCAACGGAACTTGGTGGCGGTAAGCGGCCCGACAGATCACATGAGCGGCCACTGGAGCAGTCAAGAATACAAAGAAGATGCCCAAAATAAGGCGGATGCTGAAGAAACCGTCGGAAATTAAGAAATAGAGCAGGGTTCCAATCAATGCGCACAGCACGCCAAGCGTAGAGCTTTTAGATGCTGCATGAGACCTTGTGTACACATCGGGCAATCGCACAATTCCAATCGCGCTGATCAAGCTGAATATAGCTCCAATGAGGATGAGGACGGCCCCGACTACTTCACCTATTTCACCGCTTACGTTCAATGACAACACCTCTTTCAATAAATCTGGCGAAGGCAACGGTTCCGATAAATGAAAGGATCCCGATCAGCAATATGAGATCAAAAAAGGCATGCGTGTGCAGCAGCACGGAGAATACGGCAGTACTGGCGATCAAATTAATACCGATGGAATCCAGCGCTTGAACGCGGTCTGGACTAGATGGCCCTTTTATAATCCGATATAAATTGAATAGCATAGCCAGCACTAGAATACATAAAGCGATGACCAACACCGTTTTAAATATCATTTTCTCGTCACATCCTTTATCGCTTTTTCAAAAACAGTTTTGGATTTTAATACTGAATCCTTGGATTCGGGCATGTTCAGACCGTGAATGTACAGCACCTTTGAATCAGGGCTTACCTCCATGATAACCGAGCCTGGCGTTAAGCAAATCAATAAGGACAGGAGCGTAATTTCCAAATCTCCCTCCAAATCGGTTTCGACCTTGAAGATTCCCGGCTTGACATCGATTTTAGGGCGGAGCACGTGCTTCACGACCATCATCGCAGAAATATTCAATTCATGGATAAACAGAATGAACAACTTGCCGACTGCGACTAATGTAAATAGATAAAACGGTTTTTTAAAGAATCGGCGGATGCACAGTAAAATAAACAGACCAACAAGGTAACCGCTGATAAAGTTTAATATGCTCATTTCCTCTTGCAGAAACATCCACAAGTAGGCGATGAATATGTTGAGTAGCACCTGAACGGGCATGGCTGTTTCCCCCTTTATTCAAACACGGCCTGAATATATAAGCTTGGATTCAACAATTCTTCCGCAGCTTGGTCTACGTAACCTGTAATCGCCTCGGTGCCGACTCCCAGAGCAACGCTAGCCAGCGTCAACAGAGCGATCGGAAACAACAAACCTTTCGTCGTCCCCTTCTCCTCATCTTCGCTCAGAATCGTTTCGCCCCAGAAAGCGTTCATAAACAATTTGATCATCGAATACAGGATAAGCAAGCTGGCCAACAGCCCGATTGCTCCAAGCCAGTAATGACCGGATTCAAAGACGCCCTGCGTCGTAAATACTTTACCAAGGAAACCGCTTAATGGCGGAATTCCAACCATAGACAAAGCTGCAATGAAGAACATCCAGCCTAATTGGGGGTGAAGACGAATCAAGCCGCTAATTTTCCGCAAATCGCTTGTACCTGTGAGGTGAACGATCGTTCCCCCAATCAAAAATACTAGCCCCTTGATCAGGATGTCATGAAGTAAATAATAAATGGAACCCGTAATGCCCGTCGTTGTAAAAGAGACGAGGCCGGCCATTATAAAGCCGACACTTATAATCACATTGTAGGTTAAAATTTTTCTCAAATCCCAAAAACCGATCGCTCCGAGTCCGCCTAATATCATCGTAATAGCGGCTAGTATGCCGATAAACAGATGGGTAATCTGCGGTTCGTGATAAAAGATGAGCGTAAACATTCTGAAAATAGCGTATATCCCTACTTTAGTGAGCAGCGCGGCGAAAATAGCGGCGATTGCCGTTGGCGGTACGCTATAGGATCCTGGCAGCCAGAAATAGAGCAGTAAGCCCGCCTTCATGGCGAAAACAATCAGGAACAACAAGGCGACTGTCGTAATTAACCCATCCTGGCCGATCTCTGCGATCCGTAGCGATAAATGGGCGAGGTTCAATGTGCCCGTCATCGAATATAGATAGGCAATGCCGATCAAAAAGAATGCCGAAGCAATGATGTTCGTAAAAATATACTTCAGCGACTCGCGAAGCTGCCTCTGTGATCCTCCAAGTGCGATGAGTACATAGGAAGCAACCAGAAACAATTCAAAAAAGACATATAAGTTGAACAAATCCCCTGTCAAGAACGAGCCATTGACGCCTGTAATCAAAAACAAAAATAGAGGATAGAAATAAAGTTTTTCTTGTTTTCGGCCAATCGATGAAAAGGCGTAGATTAGACAGCCTATCGCAACAATTGATGTAGCCAAGAGCAGCAAGGCGCTAAACATGTCACCCACGAAGCTAATGCCGTAAGGCGCTTCCCAGCCGCCCAGCTGTACCGTCTGAATACCGCCGTCTTTGATCTGATTCATCAGCAGAACGGCAATGACGCCAGTGGCTAACAAAGCAGCCAGGCTAAGTATCCGCTGAAGATTTATATTTTTCTGGAATATAATAAGAACCATACCAGTCAACAGAGGAATGACAACCGGTGCGATCAACAAATTATTCATTCTCATTTCCCCTTAATTGCTCCATGTCATCCGTCCCGAAGCTTTTATAGGAACGGTAACTTAGAACAAGTACTAATGCTGTCACAGCAAAGTTAATGACGATCGCCGTTAATACCAAGGCTTGAGGAATCGCATCTGCAAAGCCTGCTGCCTTCTCTCCCAGCAGCGGGGCGCTCCCCCTCTTCAGCCCGCCGGAAGTAATGATCAACAAATTGACAGCATGACCCACAATTGACGCTCCGAGCACAATCCGCAACAGCTGCTTAGATAGAATCAAATAGGTTCCAATCGATATTAAAATTCCGACCAGTATGACCATTAATGTCTCCATATTAACGATCCTCACTTATGCTTAGAATAATATTGACTGCGGTGCCTATGACAGCCAGAGCGACTCCGGTATCAAAAATGAGTGCAGATGCGAGCTCGGTATCTCCGAAGATCGGCAAATCAAAATGACCGAAGGCTTGAGTTAAAAAAGGTTTGCCAAATATGACGCCCGCCATTCCGGTTCCAATCGCAATCAGCACGCCAATTGCCGCAAGCTTCTTGAAATCAACTCGTATATTTTCCCTGACCTTATCGACTCCGAAAGAAAGATACAGCAGGACAATAGCCGATGACATGCTTAGTCCCCCAATGAATCCCCCTCCCGGATGATGGTGACCGTTCATAAATAAATAGATCGAGAAGGTCAAAATGATTACGGCCGCTACTCGGGTTACGCTTTTCAGTATCACATCATTCGTGTTCATGTTGTTCCCTCCCTTTGGCACGCTGGTGAACCAGAATATATACACCTAGCCCTGCAATGGCCAACACGGATATTTCAAGCATCGTATCAAAGCCGCGGAAGTCCACTAATATAGCGTTGACAATATTTTTGGCGCCCGCCAGCTCAAAGGCATTTTCAAAAAACGAGGTAATCGGTTCAAATAATTTATGTCCGTTCGCGGACAATCCGAGCAGCGTCACCGTTAAGCCCATCGCGATGGATACGATCAGGTTCGTCAGCTTGAAGGGTATACGTTCCATGCTTTTCTTCAGCTTAGGCAAATGGTAGAAGCACAGCAGGAACAGCAGTGTGCTCACTGTCTCTACGACCATCTGCGTCAATGCAAGGTCTGGAGCTCTAAAGATCACGAAGAACATCGAAACCATATAACCTAACACGCCGAGTGCTACGATAGCCACGATTCGATTGCCGGCTAATAAGACTGTACCTGCGGCAATCACCATCATGAGCACAAGTCCGACATCAAAAATGCTGATGGCTGCATCATTGGAGAAATCGAACCGGATACCATAGAGCAGCAAAAGCGAGCTGATCAATACAATGACAAAGAATGCAAACGTGTAGATCAGATAGTGCCTCAACGAGCCTGTCATATAGCCATTCGTTAAGGATGACGAGAATCTCTCCGTACCGGATAAGCCTTTATTGTACCAGTGGTTTAACGTTAATCCTTGCGGATAATTGCGCATAGCCTGAACCCATCGCTTCGATGATTTGAAGAGAAGGAGACCGATAACAATAACACCGATCGTCATCACGAGTTCTAGATTCAACCCATGCCATGCGCTAATTTTCAAGTCGTAGGCTGACATCGGCGTCGTCGGCAGCATTGCGGTTAATGCCGGGGTAAGAATGTATTTGCCCAATACATTCGGGAAGAAGAAAATGAATAGAACGAGCAAGCCTAGAATGATTGGAGAAAACAACATGCCCCATGGAGCTTCATGCACCGTTCGCGTCAGTTTTTCGGGACGATATTTTCCCCCAAAAGTTTTGAAGATAAAAATCATGCAGTAGACAAAAGTAAATATGCTGGCTACCCAAGCTGTGATCGGGAACAGCAGTCCAATTTTGCTCAAACCGAAAATACCGGCCTGGGACACCTCATTCACTGCTGCAAAAAACATTTCCTTACTTAGAAAACCGTTAAACGGCGGCAATCCCGCCATCGATAGTCCGCCAACCAATGCAATCGTGAATGTGATCGGCATCACTTGCATCAAACCGCCCAAGTAGCGAATATCTCGCCGGCCTGTCTCATGGTCAATAATACCGACAACCATGAACAGACTTCCTTTAAAGGTCGAGTGATTAAACAAATGGAATAAGGCGGCAAATCCAGCTACCCCAAAGACGGTGCCGCTGTCGCTCGCTCCAAAATAGACGGCTAAAGAACCGACCCCTAGCAGACACATAATCAATCCCAATTGACTAATCGTAGAATAAGCTAACATCGCTTTGAGATCAGTCTGTCTAAGCGCAGTCAAAGAACCATAAAGCAGCGTAATGATCCCTATTCCAGCCACCAGCCAGAACCAAACGGAGCTGCCCCCGAAAATCGGAGTCATGCGAGCCACTAAATAAATGCCAGCCTTGACCATCGTAGCCGAGTGGAGATAACTGCTCACAGGAGTTGGCGCTTCCATCGCGTCCGGCAGCCAAATGCCGAATGGAAATTGCGCCGATTTGGTAAATGCGCCCAACAAAACGCATAGCATGGCAGGAATAAATAACGCATGGTTTTGGATAGATTCCAGGTTAGCGAGCATTTCACGAATGCTGTAGGTATCCGCCATCATGATCATCATGATAAATCCGGCTAACATGCCGAATCCGCCAAGGACAGTAATCAACATCGCCTTTAAGGCGCCTTGGCGAGAGCTCTTGCGTTCGTACCAATAGGAGATCAACAAGAAGGAAGAAACGCTGGTTAACTCCCAGAACCCATACAGGACTAAGAGGTGATCCGAGAATACTAATCCCAGCATAGCGCCCATGAACATCAGCAAATATATATAGAAGTTATGGAGAGCCTCGCGAATCTTGGACATGTAAAAGATGGAATAAACAATGACCAACGCACCGACACCGCTGATGAGCAGACCGAATAACAGACTGAGCCCATCCACATAGGAAACAATATTCATATCAAGGGACGGAATCCAAGATAATGTGTATTTATAGGTGTCGCCAGCCGCTACGCTAGGTATATACTGCAACAAATAGATAAAAATAGTTAGAGGTACAACTAAAACGAACCAGCCCGTGTGCACCCGGCGGTTGAAATGCTTATATAGTAAGGGAACAAACAATGCACTGATCAACGGGAGAAAAATAAAGGTATAGAACATAGTGAAGCGCACTCCTCCTTGTTTAAGACTTCTGCTTTCTTAGCTGCAGCTTCCTTATCTGCGTATTGACTCTTTACGTAACATCCACTATAGTCTTACATAGTTTAAGCGAGTCCAACTACTAGCACTGAGGTGAAATACTTAAAATGAATAACAACGTATATAATGAGAGCATTCTTGTTTGCGTTTATTATGGTCCCAATAGCGAAAGATTAATCAAACGTGGCTGTGCAATCGCTAATCTGATGAAAGCTCCGCTTTATATACTGACCATTGATCCGAAGCCATTCGACGAATTGGATGCCGAGAAATTATTCTATATCGAACAATGGAAAGAATATGCCCACTCACATGCTACGGCCCAGTTTGTTATGAAGGACAATGAAAGCCGCCCTGTCTATAAGGTCATTGCAGAAGTGGCCAGAGATAACAACATTACACAGATCATTCTTGGCCAGACGGCACACAGCCGATGGGAACAAATTACGAAGGGATCTATCATTAATTCCTTAGTACGCGAGATCCCATTTGTCGACCTGCATATTGTTTCCGTTGCCCGTTATATTCGGGATGAAGAAGGTCTTTATGAAAAAGGAATTCGAGCCTATTTGATTAAAGATGGGGAGCAATATAAGCTAAGCTTCAATCATGAGAAGCAAACCGATTATGAAGGCATCTTCTTCAAAGAAGTCGATACCGATTTCGATAACGGAATTTTCCGGTTTATGAAAGATGCTGCAACTATACACGTTCAAGTTATTGACGGGATTGTCACAGAATTAAAAAACGTAGATATTCATGCAGCAATGAATCTTGACGATTCTGTTGAATAAAGAGAATAATGCAACTAACCTTCTCCACATGTTTAATGTGGAGATTTTTTCTTTTTCAAAACACAGTTCATTATAAATTTACATCCACTTTAACGGTTCTCTTCTCGGTCCTGTCGATTCCCAGATACTTTAACGTTTCTGCCGTGGAATGATGATGCAAAATCGACTTTAAGATCGAGATGGCAACCCCCCTGTAATACGCATGGTAACCAAACGTCTTTCTCAGCGTGTGGGTGCCGATTTTCTCTGATATGCCTACCTCCCTTGCCGAGTGGTTAATAATTCGATACGCCTGCTGACGGGTAATCGGGCGACAATCCTTTTTGGATTTAAATAAATAATCCTCAGATTTCCAATCGATATTAGATAAATACTCGATTAGTATTTCCCCGACCTTGCTGTTTAGGTAGTAAGCCTTTTCTTCTCCTGTCCTTTCATCCTTAATATAAAGAAACTGCTTAGCATCCTGGCCATCCCAAACGTCCTGTACAGTAAGATTGAGCAAATCAAGAAGACTGATCCCGGTGTTAATTCCCAGCACAAAAAGCAACAGATCCCTTATAGAGTGTTTTCTCAGTTCCTCTTTCATCGCTTGAATGGTTTGCACGTCTCGAATCGGATTGACAAATTGCACAGAGAACCCCTCCGTCAATGTTACTTAAATTAAGGTTAACAGATATTAAGTAACATCACAATCTAAAAGTTCTTTCATTTTTATTAAAAAATCAGCCGATTAGCCTCATCGCCTATTGAGGTAAACAAATAGGTGCTTCCAATTGAACATGATATCCAGTCGGACAAGAAGCTAATCAATAAGATGCTGCACCCTTGAAGCTCAATAAGATATGGCACAATTAAGAACAGAAATCAGTGGCTGACTTCCAGTGAGAGGGAACGCTGCGGAACAGAGGGTTCTTCCGATCGCCATTAAAGCCTGATTCCTTTATTAGGACCAAAGTTTACGGTAGGAATCATGCTTTAAAAGCGACCACTTTCGTTTCCCAGAATCCCTCTGACCCTTCGCTTTTCTCTGCTGGTCTGTTAAGTACTGATTGAATGTTCAGTTGAAGATTGAGCAAAAATTAGAGCTGAAAAACAAAAAAAGCGACTTTGTAGGTCGCTTTAGGTTGCCCGCTGTCCGAGAAGGCCTAGCAGAGTCCTCCAACTGCTGTTGGAGCAGCAGTGCAGAGTTTAGACGAGGAATATGTACGATTAATCATATATAATTTTTCGAAAATCGGGATTTTGGACGATTATAGTCGAACTATATAATCGAAGATTTTTCTCGAAATCAGAAAAATATGCATGAAATTTCATACATATTTAAATACGCGGCTCAAACCGCTAACAGTAGCTGACTTCCACTGAGAGGGAAGCGTTGCGGGTCAGAGGGTTCTTCCGATCGCCATTAAAGCCAGATTCCTTTCTTTTGTTGCAGTTTGCGGTAGGAATCTGGCTTTAAAAGCGACCACTGCCGTTTCTCCAAAATCCCTCTGACCCTTAGCTACTCTCTTCTTTACGTCAAGAACTGATTTTGATGTAGAACCGAAATTTCATATATATTGAAATACTGCTTCAAAACCGGAATCAGCACCTGACTTTAAGTGTGATCCGAATATTCTTATATATCGAAATACGCAAATCAAAAGAAACCCGTCGTTATTGAAACCGACGAGTTCTTCTCAACCAACTGAAGCAACTATATAAATCGTCGCTTCAGGTTGGCGACAGTTTGAGGGGCTGTCCCTAAGTCACGTTGAAGATTTTGGGGCAGCCCCTTCCTTACTTAACTGGCCCTATACGCACAGGCTCCGGTGCGTCTTCGCCCCTTGATGATTCGGCTCCAGAGCAAGCACTTCGTCCAGCTGTTCGGAAGCTTCACGGTAACGGCCAAGGCCGATCAAGCCAAGCCCGATCATATAGCGGCAATGAATCTCGTTGCGTTTGTTCAGATCATCTTCGAAAACGAGGAAGTCCGGCAGCGAGACGGCGAAATAATCAAACTTCACATCGTCGCGGATATGCTTCTCGCCGTAATCGATCAGCTTGTTGAACCGGCGCTTCGCCTCCTTCAGATCGCCAAGCTGCAGCCAGGCCATGCCCTGGTAGAAAATCATATCCGGCGGCTGATCGTTGTAGTACATCGCGCTGGCTGGTTCCTCCAGTCCTTGCGAAGCGATACGGAAATGCGCCGCAGCCTGCTCGCTTTGCTCTAAGCCCAGATAAGCGCGGCCAAGATGGTAATGGACATTGTTCTCCTGCGCCCCCGTCAGTTTGCCTTCTCCCAGATTCTCCGGGTAGACCAGCGCTTCTTGCAGCAGCTCGGCAGCGCGTGCGAAGCGTTCTTCGCCAATCTCGCGCTTTGCCCACTCAACGCGGCTGAACACATGCTGGCCAGTCGTTTTGCCTTCTCCGCCTTCCCACGGATGAAACTTGCGTGCAGCCAGCTTGCTTACGGCCTCTTCATGACGGCCCAGCGCATTCAGCAGCGCGACATGCTCTAAGTAGAGGTCGTCACGCAGCTTTACGAGAGCCTCATTCCGCTCTATGTGCGGCAGCCGGTTCTCCGGCGCATACCCCAGCTTCTTGTAAAGCTGATCAAGCTCATAGAATACGCGGGCGTCGTCCGGCCCACAGGCGAACGCTCGCTCCAGCGATTCCAGCGCTGCCCGGCTGTCACCCAGCTTATTGAAGTAGGCGAGCGCCAAATTGCGGTGAACGGTGGCAAAGGCGTCATCCAGCTTGCGGGAAGTCTCCCATTTAGCAATCGCTTCCTGATGGCGCTTCTTGTCGTATAGCAAATTGCCGAGATAGTAAAGCGCTCTGGCGTCTTCGGCGTCGGCCGCAACGGCGCTTTCCAGCACGATCAGATCGAATAGACTGTTCGGGAAGCAATAATCCGGCTTCGCATTCCGGCCCGCTTGACGGGCGGCAGCCGCTTGTTCCGGCTGGCCGGCGCGCTCATGCAAATACCCCAGCGTATAGTGAACCATCGGGTAAACATCTTGCGCCGGCTGTTCTTGAGCGATCCGGCTCAGCACATCGATCGCTTCGCCGTAGAGACCGCTTTCCGCATAATCGGAAGCGAGGCTCAAGTAATTATGCGGGTCCTTCCGCATCAGCCTTGTCAGCTCGGCATCCGCTGTGCCTGCCTCCTCGGCTGCTCCTTGCGCAGCATGCGCAAGCGTTAGTTCACGGGCGGCGCCAAAGTCGGCAACGTCGATGCTCAGTGTCTCGCGCGCGAAGGTCTCAGCCTCAGCAAAGCGGCCAAGCTTGCGCAGCAGCGCAGCGCGGAGATGACGCGCCTTGTAGTTGCGCGTGTTGCGGATAAGGGAGCGGTCAACCAGTTCGAGCGCTTCCTGGAAAGAGCCGTTCGCGCAAGCGATCCGGGCAAGATTGAAGTAGCCCGGGTCCTGCCATGCGGCGGACCATACGGATTTATAGAAAACGGCGAAAGCCTCTTCCGTCCGATCCTGCTGCTTCAGCGCAATACCCAACTGATACAGCGCTTCGCTGTCGTAAGGGTTCGGGTTGCGCCACGTCATCGAAGCGATAGCTTTGCGCAAATGCTTTTCCGCTTCTTTGAACAGACCTTGACGAAGCAGCAGCGTTCCGTAAGCAACGTTGATCCGAATATCCGAAGGGTCTCGTTTCAGCCCCTCCAGATAATACGAGGCTGGCTCAAAGGTCGCATGACGGTATTGTTCCAAATGCAAACCTGCGAGGTACAGCTGCTCGTTCGTCGGCAGCTCTTTCGGTTCAGGAAGCGGCTGGGCCGCATCCGGCACCTCTTCGATCGACGGCTTTGCCGGCCGGTACGAGACGAGCAACGCTCCGCTTGCATCGCGAACTGTAACGAGAAGATCATGCGGCTGATCGTTCTCATCGAGCGTGACTACCGATTTGAAGGTCGACACGGGAGAGAGCTCGACCGCCTCCTTCAAGTAGGTGCGGCTGCGCCCTTTCAGCTCGATAACCGCCCCTTCGAAGATCGAGGTTGCGTATGCCAGCACGGTCGCCGTTCCCGTCTCCTTGTCCGTTTCGAGATTGACGGCAGCATCAATGGATGCGTTTTTGACGACGCCTACATTTTTATAAGGCATGAAATATTGCTTAAACGTTTTCTCCTCATATGGCTGCAGCCAGGTGAAGTCCGGCTGATTGTCCGTGTACATGCCGGTCATCAGCTCGATGTAAGGCCCGTCCTCATCGGTCAGGTTGCGGTCCCAGGCCTGCCCGAACTCGCCATTTCCCCACGTCCACTGCTTCTTGCCCGGAGAAACGAAATGATTGGCCACATGCAGCAGTCCGGCTTGTACGCCGTGGTCATAGCCGCCTACAAAGTTATAGTCCGATTTGTACGCCATGTAAGATGTCGGAACCGGAATGTTGCGATAGCGCGAAATATCGACGCCTTCCGAATAGTCCATCTTGTAGTACGTGCCCGTTGCAATTGGAAAACGCGATACATCCCGCTTGCCGTGGTCGAATACCGCAGTAACGTCCGGCGGGAATACCGACTGCGTGTCGTCATTGACGGCAACGGCCGGATTGGCCCACCAGAGGAAGGTTTGCGGCAGTGTCGTCCGATTGTACAACTGTGCGGAAACTTCCAGATAGGCTTTGCCCGGATAGAGCGTGAAACCAGCCGTCACCTTCGTGCCGTACATCCGGTCGATCTCGCTCACCCATACCGTCGCGCTGCCGTCCTTGCCTTGTTCCAGCCGGTATTCAACTGGTCCGTACGTATTTGGCCTGTGGTGCTGCGGCCAGTTGAACTCGATGCCTCCGGAAATCCACGGGCCGGCGAGCCCGACGAGCGCTGGCTTGATGACACGATTATAATAAACGAAATCATAATTGTTCGTTTTGTCGAGCGCTCGGTAAATCCGTCCGCCAAGCTCCGGCATGATCTCGATGCGGATATATTCATTTTCCAATACAGCCAGCTTATACGTCTGATCCTTTTTCTCGTCTTCGATTTTATCGACGACGGGATGCGGATATACTTTGCCCGTGCTGCCTTGGTAGACGCGTTTCTCCAAGAACATCGGATTACGGTCCGGCGCGCCGATGCCATAAGTCGGAATCGATACTTCTTCTTCCCAGATACGTGCGGCCGTGCCGGCTTGATTTTGCGTTGAAGACATTGTCATTCCCCCTTTGCTGATTACCTTCACTTTATATTGAAATGAAGGTGGTGCCAATTGACGGAATTCGGTTTATAATGGACGATATTCGGATTATTTTATAAATCAACACCTTATAGACAATAACCTTTTCGTCCTGAAATGAATGATTTTCTTATAAGGAGCAAAAACATGGATGAACTTAGAAAGTCCCAAGGCTTCGAAGAGGAAAAGCTGCTCGTCCTCCCCGCTTACTATATGGAGGAGCTGTCCAGCAACAAATTGACTCGCAGCCTGTTTGTAAGCGACATCGGCTTTTTTCCCCGCGCGCAGTATCATTACCGTGAACGGCCGGAGGGCTGCGACTCCCATATTTTCATCTATTGCTCGCAGGGCGAGGGCTGGATTGAGGTAAACGGCCGCACCATGCCAGTGCCGGAGCATCATCTGGCCGTCATCCCCGCAGGGGAAGGGCATCGGTACGGGGCATCGGCCGCCAACCCTTGGAGCATCTACTGGTTTCACTTGAAAGGAGAACAGGTCGCCGACTACATCAAGCTGTACGGCCTCGATTCCGGCCCGCTGCCGCTGCCGGCCGGCCTTTACGCCGAATGGGCGGACAACTTCTCCCGCTGCTTCGAGCTGTTGACGGACAAGCCCTATTCACTGCCTGTACAGGTGTACGTCTCGCAATCGATGGGCCGGATGCTTGGCAGAATCGGCCTCGGGTCGGGGGGAACGGCGCGCGACAGGAAGAAGAAGCAGGATCTTGAACGAGCTATCCGCTATATGAGCGAGCGGCTCTCCGATGTCATTGCCCTGCCGGAGCTGGCGGCGCACACCGGCTTGTCCAAGCAGCATTTGATTTACATGTTCAAGCAGGAGACCGGCTTTCCGCCGATCGAATATTTTTTGCGGATGAAAATGCAAAAGGCCGGCCAGCTTCTCAGCTTGACCAGCCTTACCGTTAAAGAAATTGCCGCCTCCGTAGGCGTGTCAGACCCCTATTACTTCTCCCGATTGTTCAAAAAAAGAATGGGGGCCTCGCCGACCGAGTACCGGAGCGCTCCGAAGGGCTGATTGGACCTGGCGTCGGCCGTCAATTCCGCTGCCGAACGTCTACCTCCAGAAACCATTCATACCTGCCGCCCGCTTCAACTACAGCCGCCTCGCCTCGCTTCATCGCGTGGGCGAGGTCATCCATCCTTCCCGTCGCAGGCTCAAGCGCAACATGGTAGCAGTCGCCGTAACCTCCGTAATTGGCCCATACCGCTAAATAAGGGACCTGCTCCGGCGGAAAACGGAAGGTGATAGCTTCCTCTGTCACAGGGTCGAGCAGTTCGGCCCATCCCTGTACGACCTTGCCCTCGAAATAATATTTCTCTGCATATCGGCCGGACGCCGCCTCAACGACACTCAAATCAACGCCTTCTCCGGCATGCGGCCACCGCCGTCGATCTCCGAATACGCCAAGCCGCTCTTCCGCAGAGTAGGACACCTCAATGCGTTCCATTCCCTCTGGAACGCGGATGCGCATCCCTTCGGAGGCTTGGAGCAGCGGATGCGCGGCCCACAAGAACGAGAAAGGCGACTCGCTTCGGTTCGTCACCGAATAATCGATGCGTATCGTATCCCCGTCCGTGAACGTATAAACCTTCTCCAGCGTATAAGGAAAATTTCGTCCCTCCACTCTGCACAGGAGAGCATCACGCTGCAGCTCTGCCGTCCATGGCAATGCCCATGCTTCTCCATGATCAGGAACGGAATGCCCCTGCCACGGCTCTTCGGGATAGTGACAAGCGTTGATGCCGGGAAACATCTCATCCCAGCCGCTCTCGTCTCCTTCTCCGAACGGGGAGCCGAGGCCTTTATTGCCGAGCGGCTTCCCGCTCCGCCACAGCCATTCGCGATCCGCAGCCTTGCTGCGAAGCGATATCGCCTTGCCGCCTAAAGCCGGAATGACGGTGATGGAGAGGCGGCCCGTCTCGCCGATCCACGCCTCAAACCCTTCCACCTGTGTAATGCTCCATTTGTTTGTCATGGCATCCGCCACCTTTCGCCGCCAATCTTATACCCGCTTTAAACGGATCAAGACGCTGGCATAATCTCCGCGCCAGTTGAGCGGCAGACCGATCTGCGTCAGATTGGAACCGTGAAGACGCACGCTCCCTTCCAGGGCGCTGCCTGTAACCTCGTAGACAGCTTCGGATTCCAGACCTTGCAGGCGCAGCATTGTATGCGAGTTTCCGAAATGCTGCGATTGCAGGAAGGCGAATACGACCGCTTCTTGTCCGTTCGCACTCACATACTGGCTCGCTGCATAGTTGGCCTGACGAAGTGACTGCAGCCGGTACAGCTCGCCTTGCTGCACGATATGCCGGATTTCCTTGTATAACGCAACGTAGCCCTTCGCTTCCTCCATCTCTTCCGCTGACCATTTGCCAATGTCCGCGCCGATGCCTAGACCGCCCATCATTGCGCTATGAAAACGATAGGAAAGCGGCAAGCTTCTGCCGTTGAAACCGTTCGGCGCCTCCGTCACCCAGCACATCATAACCGACGGGCTGTAGGCGTAGCTGAAGCCCTCCTGTATGCTGAGACGGTCGCGCGCATCGGTGTTGTCGCTGATCCATGCCTGATCGGCATAGCGTAGAATGCCCAGATCGATACGTCCGCCGCCGCCGGCGCAAGTCTCGAATTCCACATTCGGGAAACGGCGGCGCAGCTCGGCCCAAATGTCATACAAATGCTCCGCATGGCGAATCCATACCGACTTGTCCTGGCTCGGGCCCTCCGCCTCTCCTGGTTCCGTCACGGTTCGGTTCATATCCCATTTAATAAACGAAATATCGTAGGTGGACAGCAGCTCCGTCATAAATTGCAATACAAAATCTTTAACCTCCGGCTTGCCCAAATTGAGCAGCAGCTGATTGCGGAGCTGCGTTCCTTCGCGCGTCGGAAAATGATACGTCCAATCCGGATGCGTCCGGAAGAGATCGCTGTCCGGATTGACCGACTCCGGCTCTACCCACAAGCCGAATTCCATGCCGAGACCCTTCACTTCGTCAATCAGCTCCGACAAGCCGTTCGGGAATTTCTCCGGATTGACATACCAGTCGCCAAGACCGGCCCGGTCACTGTGCCGCTGGCCAAACCAGCCGTCGTCTACGACGAACCGCTCGACGCCTAGCTTCGCGGCCCGCTCTGCGAGCGCCCGCTGTCCTTGCACCGTCACATCAAATTCCGTCGCCTCCCAGGAATTGTAGAGCACTTTGCGCAGTTGCTTCGTTGGCATAATCTCGTTGCGTTCATAGCGGTGAAGAAGCCGGCTCATTTCGCCGAAGCCGCCTGTCGTGAAGCCGCCCACAAACATAGGTGCCTCATACGATGCACCTGGCGTCAGCACGAATGAGCTGTCGAAATCGTTGATGCCGCCCGCGATGCGAAGCTTGCCAAACGTCGTCCGTTCAAGCACCAGCTTCCAGTTGCCGCTCCACGCAAGCGCGCCGAACCAAACGCTGCCGGATTGTTCCCTCGTATTACCGTCGTCAATAGCAAACCACGGATTGGAATGCGGTCCGGTAAAGCCTCTCCGGGATTCCAGCACCTTTTTCCCCTCAGTCAGGAAATTCGTTCGCAATTGATATTCACCGGCCCAACGGCCGGTCACATGGGTTAGACGATAGTCGGGCAGTTCCCCGATCGACCAAAGAGCGGACATGATCTGTTCGATCCTTACCGGCTGCTCTTCTCCGTTCGTCACCTTCACTTGACGCTCGATCAAATCATAGTCGGGAACGATCGTGTAATGCACCTCGACATGCAGAGCGTAATGCTCATCGGCTAGCCGGACCATCAGCTTGCGGCCGTCCTCGATCTCGTAACCGGCATAGACCAGCCGCAAGTCGCGTACCCCATCGGCGAAACTAGCCTTCAGACCGGGCTCGGCATAACCTGCGCCTCCCCAGCCGCCATATTCCTCCGTCTCGCGGTCAACGGCCATATCGAACGAACTATGCGATCTGGCCTGGAGCAGGCTGGCGCATTCCTCCGCTTGAACCGGAGATCCCCAATAAATATGTTGAAGCGTACCTCTCTCATTGACGCCAAAAAGATAGGATGTATTTTCGGTACGAAGCTCGAATAGGTTGAACTTGTCCCAATATTTAATCGTCATCGCTGTCGTCCTCCTTCGTTAGCCTTCCATTGCGGGTTGCTGCCAATTGAACGTATGCTTCACTTTATCCCGAAACGGCCACGGAGACAATTGACTGAATTCGGATTATCATGGACTATATTCGGATTTGTCAGCCCTTGATCGCCCCTGCCGCAATTCCTTTGACGATAAACCGCTGCATGAACAGGAAGAAGGCAACGATCGGCACCATGCCCATTACGGCATATGCGAATGCCAGATTCAAATCGCTGCTGTATTGGCCGAAGAAAAAGTATTGCTGCAGCGGAATCGTCCGGAAAGCCTTTCCTTGCAAATATAATAGCGGCAGTAGAAAGTCATTCCAAATGTACAGCACGTTCAGTACGACGACAGTCGCGGTAACGGGCTTGAGCAGCGGCAGGATGATCCGGAAGAAGATGCCCGGCGTCGAACAGCCGTCAATCCGGGCTGCCTCCTCGATTTCCCTTGAAATGCCGCGCACGAAACCGGAGAAGAACAAGACGCCCATCTGAACGCCAAAGCCGCCGTAGATCAGTGCAATTCCCCAATAGCTGTCGACGAGCTGCAGCGATTTGCCAAGTTTGTAGAGCGGGAGCATCGTCACCTGAAAAGGAACCATCATCCCCGATAGAAACAACAGAAAAACGAAGTTGTAGAACGGCTTGTTCCGTCTGGCAATGGAGTAACCGGCCAATGCAGACGCGATAATAATGAGCGCCACCGAAATTACAGTGATAATAAGACTGTTAAAAATCGCTTTCGGATATTCCGAGGTGTTCCACGCTTGAACAAAATTTGTGAAATCCAGGCTTGAAGGCAATGCGTAAAAGGAATCAAAAGTTTGCTTGGCCGATTTGAACGCCATTAGTACGGCAACATACAGCGGGAAGATGAACAAGACAGCGAGCAGCGCAACTAAGGCAAAAACCAAAGCTTTGGTTATTTTCATTACAAGTCCACTTCCCGTCTTCTGAAAATTCCGACTTGCGCGACAGTGACGATTACAAGTACGAGGAAGAATATCATCGACAGCGTCATGCCGTACCCCGCTTTGAAGTTATCGAATGATGTGCGGTAAATATAGGTGGACATGACCTCTGTCGCGAAACCCGGTCCGCCTTTCGTCGTTACGTAGACCAGATCGAACACTTTAAGCGCGCCTGTCATGACGAGCAGCAAGTTGATCGTTAACGAAGGCGCAAGCAGCGGGAACGTAATGCGGCGGAAAACCTCCCATGTCGTCGCTCCGTCCATCTTGGCGCTCTCCAGCAATTCGCCCGGAATGCCCTGCAAGCCCGCAATATAAATAATCATCGGCGAGCCGATGCCTTGCCACAGAGCGACAATAATTAGGCCAAGCATCGCATATTCGGGATTGCCCAGCGGACTGGTCATATCTAAGCCGAAATAAGCGAGCAGCTTCGGAAAGCCTTGACTATAGTTATAATTCCATACAAAACCCGACAAGACGATGGAGATGACGCTTGGCAGGAAAAAGACCGTGCGGAATACGTTTCTGAATTTGAGATAGGAATCAAGCAGCAAAGCAAGGAACAAGGATAATACATTAATCAGAATCGTTAGAATGATAGCGTATTTAAACGTGTTCCATAACGCTCTCCACAAATCTTTGTCGTGGAAAGCTTTCACGTAATTGTCCCAACCATTGTAAGCTATTGTACTGGATACGCCGTCCCAGCTGGAAAAGGAATAGCGCGCTCCCATCGTTAAAGGTACGACAACCGCCAGTATGAACAGACAGACAGCGGGCAGCAGGAAGAAGAGGTACCAGGCCTCTCCACGGAGAATTCGCTTCGCGTTGGTCATGGAATTTTCCTTTCTGAAGAGGAATGGCACAGGTGAAAGGTTCCCCGTGCCATTCGTCTATGCTGATGAAAAAGCGTTAGTTGTGGTTTTTCGCTATCCAGTCGTCCATCTCTTGAATGACTTGGTCCACGGTCGATTTTTTGAAAAACAGCTTTTGCAGCGATTGGACAAACGGCGTGCCCCAGTCAATCGTTGTCTTAGCCAGGTAGAGCTGGGAATCGTACAGCTCCCCGTTGTCGAAATAAGGCTTCAGTTCGTTAACGGCCGGCGCAATGTTCGTATCGGTTCCTTTTACATAGCTGAGGGAATTGAGATTTTGAACCCACAAATCTCCGCCTTCCTTGCTCGCCAGAAACGTGAGGAACTTCTCCGCTGCTTCTTTATTCGGAGATTTCGTGTTAATCGCGATAGAAGCGTCCGGATTGAACTCCAGCTTGTTCAAGCTCTCATCGTTGCTGAACGGGTAAGGGAAGTAGCCCATATTATTGTAGAGATCAGGATTTTTCTTCTGAATATCGACTAACGGCCAAGTTCCCATGTACATCATGCCAACGTCGCCTTTGGCGAACAGATCGACCGCACCGTTGTAATCCACGCCGAGTTGATCCTTGTTGCCCAATTCGAACAACTGCTGGGCATGCTCGATCATTGTTCTTGTCGCAGGGTTATCGGCAAATTTAACGGAGCCCGTCTCCAGCTTCTCGAAGAAATCCGGCTGGTTGTTCACGAGCGCGGAGTTGCTTGGCATATCGCGGGTCACCCACATGCTCATTGTCCATGGATCTTTCCAGCCCAAGGCAAATGGCGTTTTGCCCGCTTCCTTGATCTTTTTGGCCGCTGCGATTAGCGCATCGTATGTCCGAGGAATTTCAAGGCCGAGATCTGCAAAAATTTGTTTATTGTAAAAGACCGCAATCGGATTGGCGTTAATCGGCATCACGTAGTTTTTACCGTCTGTCGACTGCGACTTCAGTACAGCTTCTTCGAAGTCGGCTAGAAATGGCTTGCCTGTCAAATCCTCCAGGTAGCCGCCGTCGGAGAACAGCTTCGTATTCGCTCCTGCATTCAATGTAAAGACGTCTACGATGTCGCCGCTCGCCAGCTTCGTTTTCAGCAGCGTATAGTAGTCATCATATTTGACCGGCTGTACATTGACTTTGATCAACGGATTTTCATTTTCGAACTGCTCAACGATTTTCGCTACTCCATCCGTGAAATCACTTTTGAAATGCATGAAGGAAATGGTGACCGGCTTTCCCTCTTGGCTCTCGCCGCTAGCTGGGGCGGTGCTTTCCGGCTTTTCGTTCGCGGAGCCGCATGCAGCCAAGAGCAGCGTCAGGAGCGCCGATACAATGATTACATTTATTGCTTTCTTCATTCTGTAACCCCTCCTCGATTTATACGGGAACTTGCTTGCCCTGCACCAAGCTTACTAACTCACAAGGAGGAACCGTAATCCAATTTATTGTGCCGTTCATGTTTATTTTTTTGGCTCAAACCGGGAATTAACTTTAAGTTAGAGGAAGCGCTGCGGGTCAGAGGGTTCTTCCGATCGCCATTAAAGCCTGATTCCCTTATTTGATAGAGGGTTGCGGTAGGAATCTGGCTTTAAAAGCGACCACTATCGTTTCTCCAGAATCCCTCTGCCCCTTCGCTTTACTCAACTTTTCAATCAAGCACTGTTTTTAGGTTTGGTCCGTTTTTTGAGAATCACGGCTACAGCTGGCCAAATGCCTCCCGATATTCCGAGGGCGTACGGCCGGTAAATTTCTTGAACACCTGACTGAAATATCGCTGATTCTCGTACCCTACCAGCTCCGCGATTTCATTCACTTTCCTCTCGTGCGAACATAGCAGCTCGCAAGCTTTCTCCATCCGCTTGCGCGTCAAATATTCGATAAAATTCTCATCGGTTACCGCCTTGAACAGCTTGCTCAAATAGGCCGGGTCCATGTAATGGCGCGTCGCCATATCGATTAATCCAATATCCTCGAAGTATTGCTCGTCCATATATTGCGCGATTTGCCGGACAATCTGAACGGATGCGGGCATGTCGCGATTTTTGCCGTAGTCCTCCGCCGCCGAGGCCAGCTTATCGAGATAGGATCGGAGCTCCAGCGGACTCAGCACCGCCTCGACGGCTTGCGAATCGAATAAAGCAGGCTCCGCCGCAGCGATGCCGTTCATTTCGGAAGCAGCAGCTTGCCGGATCTTGAACAGCTCCCGGTGAACATCGCGAATCGTCGCTTCGGCATGCTGCCCAAGCTTCCGTACAAAATCACTCATAATGCCCCGCATGTCCTTCGCATTGCCTGAGCCGAATGCCTGTCCCAGCCGCTTTAGATCGAAGGAGGCGAGCAGCTCCAGCTCCTCTGACCGTTCGCCGGCTGCCGCGTGACAGACGGTCGAGCCGCTGCCGGCGAACGGGTTCTGTTCAAATGCGCCAATCGCTGCGCCATAGGCTTCCGGCAGCTTGTCCAGTCCGCTAAACTCGGGACTGATACCGACAGCTAAGTCTCCGCCTAACGTCTGGTGGACAGCTTTATGAAAAGCTGTCAGCATTTCTTCTGTACGCCGTTTATGAAACGAAGAGACCGGCAATATGAGGCATAGGCGAAACCGATCGTCCGATTTGTAGGTCCATGCGCTCTCTTCCTGCAACAGCAGTTCATACATAATATTTTCCAGACAAAACATAAACAAATCCGCATTGCCGTGAAATTTGATTCGCGATATTTCCTTGAACTGGCGAATCACACAAACCGCTACAAGATAGCCGCCTGCCGACAGCGCCGGCGCAAGTCCAAGCTCCTCCGCTTGCGACTGAATATCGAATTTATTCGTAATCCGCTTATTGGCTACATGCTGAAGAAAGTCTTGGCGCCGCAGCTTCATCATCTCCCGGGAGGACTTCAGCTCCTGCTGCCTGCTGGAATATTCACTCACCGCTTCAATAGCCTTGATGAGCGCTCCGTGCAGCTCTGCAACAGCAACCGGCTTCAGCACATACTCACAAGCCTGGAAAGTCAAGGCCGCCTTCAAATATTCGAATTGCGAATAGCCGCTGATGACGATGACTCTAATCTCGCTGAATTGGCGATACAGCGTCTCGAGAAACTGTTGTCCGTTCATCACGGGCATGTTCATATCCGTAATGACGATATGCGGCTTATTGAACGAAATGAGCTGCAGCGCCTCTTCCCCATGCTTCGCCTCTGCGATGATTTCCGTCTGAAGACCAAGCTCCTCTATCATTTTGACGATCGTTTTACGGCTCAGCGCCTCATCGTCGACCACCATAATTTTATACATCATCCATCCCCCGTTTCTTATAGGGAATTCGAATTCGAATCGTCGTACCTTTCCCTAATTCGCTGTCCAGCTCCAGCCCGTACGGTTCGCCATAGACGAGCCGAATGCGCTCATGTACGTTTTTCAGACCAATGGAGACGCCCGTGAGCACTTCAAGGGAACGCTTCTCCAAGTTGCGCTGCAGAGCAGACAGCTTTTCCGGCTCGATGCCAGGACCGTTGTCCCGCAGCTCAATGACCACCGATTCATCATGGCGGAACGCGGCAATCCGTATCCGAAGCTGGCCTTCACTATGCTGACCTAGTACATGCACGACCACATTCTCGATAATCGGCTGCATGACGAAGCGAATGATGGAGACGTCCATCAGATCGGAATCGATTTCAAATTCAGTCGAGATCGATTCCTCAAACCGAAGCTGCTGAATGTACAAATAGTTATTCACATGGGCCAGTTCGTAAGTGATTGTCGATTCCATATTGCCCTCGTAAAAGCTGTAGCGGAACATATCGGCCAGCGCCCGGCACATTTCGTGAATATCATATTCACCGATGAGCACCGCCTTGCCCCCAATCGTCTGGAGCGTATTATATAGAAAGTGAGGATTGATTTGCATCTGCAGCGTTAAAATTTGCGCTTCTTTGTTGCGGAGCTGCATCTGATACTCCATCTCGATCAGCTCCCGAATTTTATCGGTCATGAAGTTGAAGTTGCGCATCAGCTCCGACAAATCATCGCGATAGCGCCTTGGCTCCAAGGTTACATGGAAGTCGCCCGCACGCACTGACTTCATCGCTTTACCCAGCAGCTGTATCGGCTTCGTAATCGATTGCTGCACCAGCATGGAGCATACGGCAACGATAACCATAACGGAGGCGACCGCGCCGACAATGATGATCATCGTGTTTTTCCGGTTTTGGGCAAGCTCGGTTGCGGGATATAGAACGGTAAGGCCAATGTTGGCGTGATCCAGCTTGGATTGATTGATAAGCAGATTTTTGCTTTTCGAAAAATACAATTCTCTCGTCCGTTCGACAGGAGGCTCATCAGGCCTTGTATACGGCTGTACTTCATCGGGATAATTCTCATTGGTTCTATAAAAAGTCTCTCCGAATGCGTTTTGCAGCGAGATGACGTTCGGAGGCCGGTTCAACGATTCGATTTTTTTGGCCAGCTCTTTATGCTGCACGAAAAATACCATGGTACCGAATTTTTTCCGGTAAAACGGGTCGTAGATCGTAATGGAGTAAACAAATAAGTCTTGATTCAGCGACGGCTCGCGGTAGGTGTACATCAAGGTGTGCTGAAACGGCAAATCAAGCATCTCCTTAAAGTGAGGAGTGCCCGGGCCCAGCCGAATCGTATCGTAGCTAGACGCTCTTGACCATGTATCCTGCAGCTCATTGTTTTGACCATAGATCATGATCTTGATAATGTCCGTGTTTTTATTGACAACAAGCAGGTAATAGCTCGCCAGCGACTCCCGGAGGTTGATAATATCCGCGTCGTTATAGTCCACGCCATGCGTCATCATGTTCGTAATCCGGCTAAAGCCATAGACCTGAAGAGCGGAAGAAGTGAAGTTGCGAAAATAGACATCCAGATCGTCGGAAAGATAGGCCGCGTTCTGATCCGCGCTGCGAACCATCGCCTTCTCCAACGACAGATTGCTGCTGCGGTAAAACAAAAAGGACAGCAACAGCATCGGAATAAGCGAGATGACGACGCTGCTCCAAACGATCTTTGTTCGAATGCTTCTATTTACGAATAGCCATTTATACATGCGTTATGCCACTTCCCACTTAAGGTGTCACTGCTTATTGTAATGATCGCCCAAAACGCAGGCCATTTTGCGCTCATTATTGTAACATTTCGATGCAGCTGTCACAATTTAGTCTTTTGTCTGTTTGATGTTCAATTTTTTGGCCCCGGTCTCGCGGCTGCATCCTTCCCTTGGCTGCGGTAGGTGCTCGCCAGCCTCCGTTCGGAACTGTCACCTTAAAGATGACGCCCATGCTGGGCTTACTAAAAAAAAGAAGTATGACAGCGTTCTGTCATACTTCTTCATAAAAGTGTTATTACTGCCTGCCGCTAAACTGAAAGCTTTACCTCGAATTGGGCCGCCTCGATCCAGGCGCCGCGCTCGAAATCACGCCCTCTGACAAGCACCCGATCCGAGTAGACTTCGACATAGTAGCCCTGACTGCCATCCTTATGCTCGTCCTCATCTGTCCACAAGTAGGCAACCGAGGCCGAATTAAACATCGCCGGACGTCCCGGCTCCAAATTATGCGCCGTATGGCCGGCTCCCAGCTCCCAATGCGTATGTCCGGTGAACAGCATCGCCTGCGGATGGCGGTTCAGCACCGCCTTCAGCTCCTCGTCCTCCGTCACGCCAAACCATTGCTGCTCCTCGAACGATCCGGCCACCGTATCCTTTAGCGGCTGATGCAGGAAGATAAAGACGGGGCGAACCGGGGAAGCATCCTCGCCGAGCTTCTCATCGAGCCAGGCGAGCTGCTCCTCCGAAAGCGTGCAAAACCGCTCCATTCCCTGCTCCGTACCGAGAAAAATAAAATGATAGCCTTCAATCCAATGGTCGTGATAGGAGCCTGACGTGCAGGTCGCCTCGTTAAAGCGGGAAATCCGGCTGCGCCATTCTCCCAAGCCTACGTCATGATTGCCTATCGTAAAATGAATATCTGCCGCTGAGCTTCCGCGCTCCCGCAGCAGCCGGCGCAGCTCCTCATATTCCTCTGGGAAACCGTGATCGGTCACGTCTCCCGCATGCATAATGCCGACGCTGTCCAGCGCATGAAGATGAATATCCTCAAGCGCTCTGGCAAAATTAACGTTATGCGTATGCGCCGGATCAGCGGTAATATGCGTATCGGTTATGACCTGGAAGGAGAGCAGCGGCCGCTCCTCCTGACTGATATCAAACGAACGTCCCATCGGTTAACAGCCTCCTCTTGCCTGCCTCTTGTTAATGTCCCTTACTACTCATATTGAGCCCGATTACGCCAATAACGATGACGGCGATCCAGCAGACCGAGACGATCGACAGCTTTTCCTGAAAAATAAAGTAACCCGCCAGCGAAATGAGTACAATTCCGACCCCTGACCATATGGCATAAACGGTGCTGACGTTCATATAGCCGAGCGTGTAATTAAGCGAGGTAAAGCTCGCGCCGTAAAAGATGAACATCAGTATAGATGGAAGCAGCCGGGTGAAGCTTTCCGACCATTTCATCGACATCGTACCCAGCAGCTCCAGCAGAATGGCCATGCTTAGAAACAGCCAGCCGATGCCTCCTCCTTCCTTCATCCCGCCTCGCCTCGAATCGCCAGCTCCCGGTAAGAGGTAATCGTCCAATCGGCAGCGGGCAGCAGTTCCCGCGCGGATATGGCATCGCAAGCTGTAATTCCGATTGCTGCAGCGGCGCCAGCTGCTTTCGCCATTCGCATATCTCCGTTCGTATCGCCGATAACCGCTACCTGTGAGCAGGATAGCCCGAGCTCGCGGCAGGCAAGCTCGGCCATATCCGGGAAGGGCTTGCCACGTCCGACAACATCGTTGCCGACGCAAGCCGAGAAATAATCACGGATGCCAAGCCATTCTAAGTGGCGAATCGCCGGCTCCGTATCGTCGGCAGTCACGACCGCCAGCTTCAGCCCGTTAGTGCGACATTTCTTCAGAAACGGAACCAAATCGGGCAGCAAGCGCGCTTGCCGAGCTTCGTTCAACGAACGGTCCGCATAGCTTTTGCTTGCATATACCATTTCCTTCGCCTCGGCCCAGGACAGTCCAGCCTGATAGCCCTGCCAGGTTAGAATGGCAATCTGCTCCTCAATCGTTCCCATCGCAAGCGGCCCGTTCCGGTCATAATCGATAATCTCGCCATGTTCAGCGCCAATCGTCCCTAGCAATGAATCTTTCATGGGTAAAGGCGACAGCCCCCTCTCCTCCAACAGGCCGGAAAACCGGGCGAGCAAACAATCGCCCCAATGTCCCCACGTATGGATAAAATCCATCAGCGTACCGTCCTTATCGAATAAAATGCCTTCGATCCGACAGCTTGCACCCGCTATCGTCAATTCAGCCATTCGCAAACCCTCCTGCTTACTTCAATTTGTCTAATTCTCGCTGTGCTTTTTCCTTCGCTTCCTTAAGCGCATCGGCCGCCGAAACGTTGCTGATTTGCACTTTGTCGGCCGCAACCTTAAGCGCGTCGTTGATTTTGCCGCCCGTCGGATCCTGGAATGGCTTCGATGCATGCGCTGCTTGCTTCAGAGGCACCAAGCTTTGCGGATTTTCCTTCGTGAATTCCGCGAATTTCGGATCGTCCTGCGCCGATTGGCGAACGGCGATATACCCCGTGTTCATCGACCAGAAAGCCGTATTTTCCGAATTCATGAAATAGGTGAACCATTTTAACGCCGCCTGCTGCTGCTCAGGGCTTGCTCCCGCCGGGATGCCCGCCATAATCGCTTGTGCGACCGGTTTGCCTGGACCTTTGCCTTCCCAGCCCGGCTGCTCCATCGCGCCCAAAATGCTGAAGTCCAAATCGCCTTGGTCGCCGCTGGAGCCTGTGTAACCTGCAGCTTGGCCTTTCATCACGTCATCGATCGTCTTGTACCAATACTCCCAGCCTTGACCGCCGGAATGAATGCGCATCGTTTTATCTTCATGAATCCATTTGCGGAACAGCTCCCACGTTTCGACCCACTCCGGCGAGTCGATCGTTACCGTCTTGCCGTCTTCGCTGAGCACGGTTCCGCCTTTGCCGAATACAGCGTCCATCATGTTCTCCATGCCCCACATCGGTTCCCAGCCGTAGAACGAGGTTTGGTTTCCATTTTTTACTGCCATCTTGCTTGCGGCGTCTGCCAGCGCTTCCCAAGTCGTCAGATCCTCGGGCTTCACATTGATTTTCTCAAGCGCATCCTTTCTATAGTACATAACCTGCGTCGTTCCATACATCGGCAGGAAGTATTGCTTGCCGTCTACCTTGCCTTGCTCCAGAAAAGTAGGAATGACATCGGCCGCGTTGAAATCAGCTTGTCCGGCGATCAAATCGTCAAGCGATGCGTAATAGCCTTTCCGCGCCCAATCCACATTTGAGGAAAGAACAGCTGCCGGCACATTGCCGCCTGCGATCGCTGCTTGCAGTTTCTTTTCCGTCTCGGAGTAATCGGCTTGTACGACCGGTTTTACGATCACTTCGCTCTGCGAGGCGTTAAAGTTGTTAATGATGGTTTGCATATTCTCGCCCAGCTTGCCGCCCAGGCCGTACCAAAACTCAATCGCAACCGGCTCGGAAGCTGCAGGCTTCTCTGTCGCTTCGCTATTTGCCGGCTTTTGGCCGTTATTCGTACCGCCGTTCGTTCCCGTCGTTCCTGTCGTCGATCCGCAAGCGGCAACGAACACCATCGATACTACGCCAAGCCCTGTCAACGTTCTTTTCCAGTTCAACATTTTTTGTACCCTCCATTTATCGATTATTCATCGTAAAGCGTTACCCTTTAGTTGCGCCTGCCGTAAGATTGACACTGCTGATAATGGTTTTTTGAGTAAGCAGGAACAGTGCAAGCAGCGGCGCAACCGTAAAGGCGCTGGCTGCCATAATTAAAGGCCATTTTAATCCGTAAGCACCCCCTTCCACGAAAAAGCTGCGAAGTCCGGCCGAAATGAGCTGCATGCTTGGATCCTTCGTGATGAGCATCGGCCAGAAATAGTTGTTGTACTGATCGATAAAAGTGATAAGAGCCAGCACGGCAAAAGACGAACGCGTCAACGGAATGAGAATGGTCCATAAAATGCGCATATGCGACGCACCGTCAATCATGCCGGCCTCTACCATGTCATGGGACACTTGCAAAAAGGCTTGCCTGATTAAAAAAATCGAAAACACGCTTACGCAGTTGGATAAAATGAGACCGCCATACGTATTGAGCAAATGGAGCTTGCCAAGGATGATATAGCCCGGCAAATAGACGGCCGTTGCCGGAACCATGTAGCCAACGAGCACAAGGGCAGTGAAGACACCTTTCAAGCGAAATTTCATATGGGACAGAGCGTAAGCCATCATCCCGGAATTGATGACCTGCAAAATAACAATGACACTGGCGACAAAAATGCTATTGCCGATATAACGGGCAAACGGGGCAGCGTGCCAGGCATCCGCGAAATTGCTCCAAATCGGCGCATGCGGCCATAGCGTAGGCGGAAACTGCCAAATTTCATCGTTCGTTTTCAAAGCGTTCGTCACCATCCAATAAAACGGGAAGGCGATGATGAGTGCCGCAGCTGCCAGCAGCACATGGCGGACCGCTGTCCGAACCCCTATTAAACCTTGCATGAAGACTCTCCCCCTGTACTCCTATAGTCCTTAGTTGTAATGCACATTGCGGCGTCCGACGATAAACGAGAGCAGCGATAGCAGGACGCATCCGATAATGAGCGTAATGGCAACGGAAGAGGCTTCCCCTATCTGGAAGGAGTCAAATGCCGATTGATAGTAAAGATAGAGCAGCGTTCGCGTTGAACCGGCCGGACCGCCTTGCGTCAGCACGTTAATTTGGTCATAAGCCTGAAGAGCCTGTATCGTTTGCACAACGACGAGGAAGAAAGTCGTCGGTGAAATAAGCGGCAGCGTCACATTTTTAAATTTGCGCCAGCTGTTCGCTCCGTCCAGCTCGGCGGCTTCCAGCAACTCCGGCGGAACGTTCTTGATCGCAACCAGATAGAAGATCATGCACCAGCCGGCCGACTTCCACACGGTAACAAGCAGCACGCCGATCAACGCCCAGTTCGGGTCCTCCAACCAGCGGATGCCGTCTATGCCGAATAAACGAAGCAGGTTGTTGGCCAAGCCAACGTCCGGATTGTAAATCCAAGACCAGACGATAGAGACGGCAACAGTCGGCGTAACCCAAGGCGAGAACATTAAAGTCCGGTAGAGGGCTCCTCCCCTGAATTTACTGCTCAACAGCATGGCGAGCGCCAGCCCTACAATGACGACCGGCAGCACGCTGCCCAGACAGAACAAGATGGAAACCCGCAGCGAGTCGTAAAAGGCCGGATTTTCGAACAAGTTTCGGTAGTTGTCGAAGCCTACGAACACTTTGACGGGATTCATAAAATCCCACTCCATAAAGCTGAGGTAGATGACGTAGGCGAGCGGCGCAAACCAGAATACCGATAATGGAATCATTGCAGGCAGTGTGAAGAGCAGCGCTTTAAAATCTTGGACAATAGCGGATCGTTTCATTGTTCCTCCCCGTTTAAAAAGAGCTTCAAATAGCCATATTCTAATGTTCAATATTCTTTGAATATTTGCTATAATGATTAAAAATAGTGTCATTCCTTCTCTCTGTTCAATAGTTATTGTACGTTCGCATCATTTTCGGATGGTTAACGGCAGATCAAAATTAAGTGGATTTTATGTAAATTTTCGATATGGTACAGTACGGAGGCTATAACGTGAAGAAAGAGAATTCGGGAAAAATGAAAGAGCCGGAGACGATCGGAGACGAGCTGCGGCATAAGGTGATTGACGCCATTGCGAAGACGATGGATTTGTACGGGGCCAACTATTCATTTGGGCAGCTTTACGGCATCATGTATTTTGAAGATCGACCGATGACACTTGAAGAAATGCAAACGAGCATGAATATGAGCAAGAGCAATATGAGCTATGCGGTTCGCGCGCTGATGAATTCAAAGATGGTCGTCAAGCTGAACGAAAAGCAGGAACGCAAGGAGCTTTACGCCGCCGAAACGGACTTTTTCAAAGCGTTTCAAGCTTTTTTCGTATCGAAGCTTCGACGGGAGATCGATGTGATGCAGGGAGCGATAGTGGATGTAATTCCCCCGCTATCCGAGATGATTCTCGACGCCGGAACATCCGACGAAGAACGGGAGCACGGATTAAAGGATTTGCATAAGCTGCGTCATGCCGAACAATACTACGACTGGCTGAAGCAATTTGTGGATGAGCTGGAGAAAGGCGCTTACTTCGGCCATGAATCGCTCGGCTTGCAAAGCACTAATAGAAGCTCTTAATATGGCTTAGAGCTTGACTTCAAGGGAGAGAGACCGCTGCGGGTCAGAGGGTTCTTCCGATCGCCATTAAAGCCTGATTCCTTTTATTTGATAGATGGTTGCGGTAGGAATCAGGCTTTAAAAGCGACCACTATCGTTTCTCCAGAATCCCTCTGACCCTCCGCTTTGCCCTCCTTTTCCGTCAAGCAGTCTATAGAAGACAATATTAAAAGAACGAGGCTACTTTCAGGGATTATTGAATCCCCTGGAAGCAGCCTCGTTCTTTTTTTTTCCTCGTTATCAAATTAACCGCGACTTAAAATTAATTTTCCCTATTGGATTAGTTTGTATTATCTATGATACAATATTGTCCATAAATGTAAGCATGGAAGCCATTGAACAAAAAAAGAGGTGATAACGATGGATATTCGCATGATTAAGACCTTCCAGACTATCGTCAAGCTTGGAAGCTTTCAGCAGGCAGCCGAAGCGCTGCAATATTCGCAGCCGGCTATTACCTTGCATATTCAGAAGCTGGAGGCCGATCTTGGAACGAAGCTGCTTGAGCGGGGCAAGAAACTAAAGCTTACGGAAGCAGGAAAGGTTTTTTATGCGCGAGCGGACTTGCTGCTGAAGGAGTATGAGGATTTGGCCCATACCATGACCGTGCTGGAGCAAGGCGATGCAGGCATCGTACGCATTGGCGTAGGAGAGCCGACCGCATCCCGCAGGCTGCCTGCCTTGCTAGCTGAATTTACAGAGCAATTTCCGCAAGTAAAGCTGCAGGTTCGGGTAGGCGACAGCAAGCAGCTGCATGAGCTGCTCGCAGCGGAGCAGCTCGATTTTGCCGTATGCCCTACGCCCGAGCTGTCTATCGACATGGAGTTCAAGCCGCTTTTTTCAGAGCCTATGGGTTTATTGTTATATGATAGCCATCCGCTTGCCGCCAATCGCTACATTACATTAAAGCAGCTAGCTGGGGAAAACCTCATTTTCACGCCGCCTGTTTGCCCCGTACGCGTTCAAATTGAACAGATAATTGTGAATCATATCGATCATAACTATAACAAAATAGAAGTCAGCAATGCCCGCGCCCATCCTTATTATGTGCAGGCCAAGCTGGGCATTGCGATTGCATCAATTGCTTCCATTACGCCGCCCATAGCGGGAACCGTCGTACGGCAATTGGCCGATTTAGGAATTACCCCTATAGTCGGCCTGCTTCGCAAGAGAGACGCCCCTATAGGAGCGGCTAGCGAGAAGCTCATGCAGCTAATAGAGGAAGCTTGGCAAGAGGAGCTTTCCATTAAACAGCTGTTTCCGAAAACAATCGCCTCCGCCAGACGCAAGCGAGCAGCTGCGAATCTATAAACAGCTAGCTTCTCGCAACCCGTCCGCCGTCGACTGCAAGGGTCGCTCCCGTAATAAACGCCGCCTGCTCAGAGGTTAAAAATAAGATCGCCTGCGGCGCATCCTCCGGACCGGAGGTGCGTCCAAGCGGCGTTATTTCGATCATCTTCTCCGTATGCTGCCGGCTCATGACGCTTACCTCGCTCCCTGGGGCATAGCCGGGAAGCACCGCATTTACTCGAATGTTATGCTCGGCCAGTTCAAGGGCGAACAGCTTGGTAAGCATCTCTAGTCCGGCTTTGCTTACCGAGTAATTGCCCATACCGACAGCCGCCGTAGATGCGGCTCCCGAGCTTATATTAATGAAGCTGCCTGCTGTTCCTCTCTCTATCATTTGGCGGGCAAGCCGCTGCGTCAACTGAAAGGGAACGGCCAAATTAATCGACATCGTTTGCTCCCAGTCCACAGTATTCATCCCCATCAATGTGCGATAAGGATAGATGCCTGCACCATTGATCACAATGTCCGCCGCTCCCCACTGCTTCTCCACGAATTGAACCAGCTCATCGAGCTGCCGCTCCTGCGACAAATCTGAAGCATGTAAGCTCAATCGGGATTCATCCCATTGGTTCTTTTCCTTTAGCTTTGCCGCAGCAGCTTTCAAAGCATCTTCCCTTACGTCCGTTAGCAGCAAAGTGGCCCCTTCCTCGGCATAGGCGTGGGCGATCCATTGCCCAAATACGCCTGCGGCCCCGGTAATAAGCACCTTTTTGCCGTCAAATCGATTCAGTGTCATTCCGCTCCCCCTCTTCCGATACGAACGTCGACAGAAGCAGCAACCCTTTATTCAGCAAATCGGCCAGCTGATTTTGCTTGCGAAGCAGGCCGGTTTGCAGCCTATAAAAACGATCGCTGCCCGCTTCAGCCGCAGCAAGCTCCTCGATCTCCGATAAAGCGGGCACTAATGGCTGCTGTACGGCAGGGTCATGCTCATAAAGGCTGCCTTTTATATAGAGAGCCGGAACCAATATGCGGCTGAGCTGTATAATAACGCGGTTTACCTGCCGAAGCTCGCGATTGGCGCTTGCTAGCTGCACATGCCGCGCATAAAAATGCTCAATCTCCAGCTTGAGCCGATTTGCCTTGGCAAGCAAGGACTGCACCGATAAACGCTCTCCCGCCAGCGTCTCATACTCTAACAGCCGCTCCGCGAGAAGCGTCGCCGCCGCTCGCTGGTCAATCGGAATGACGGCTGCATTGGCCGCATCGTGCAAAGCGGCTATATACACTTTGCAATCCCTGAGCAGCAGCTGCTCGTCCAGCTTATCCAGCGTATCCTCGGTTGTATGCCACCACCAGCCAAACCATCCGTCCTCCTGATAGGAAAGCCCCATAAATGCCGAAGGCAAGCCCGTTCCCCAAAAGGACTGATCGCCGGCCCGGCCAAACGGCGATCCATGAAAGTCGTGATCGCCGAAGCGCCGCCCAGCTCCCAGCTCAATAGCCTGTTTGCTCAACTGCTTCGTTTCCGCCATGACATTGGCCGCTCCCAATTGAACAGCGCCTTTTGCCCCGACGGAATCGATGTTGATATGCAGAACACCGTGCTCCTGCAGCTCTTCCCAATGCGCGTCAGCGTATAAAGCGGAGCCGGCGTACCTGCCGTGGGAATGACCGGACCAGAACGCCCATCGAATCGTTCGGCGCAGCTGCCCGTTATTGCGTGCCAATACACGGGCTGATTCGAGCATGACAGCATTCGCGGCCCCATTATCCATCGCGCCATAGTGCCAAGCATCGATATGACCGCTGAACAAAACAAACTTTTCCGGCTCCACTGCGCCCGTTAATTCGGCCGTTAACAGCGGGATATCTCTCCATTCGCTCTGAACCTCTCCATATAAAGAGGCAACCGCCTCCGGAAACTGATGCAGCTCCGACAGCAAGCTTGCACCGTCCGTCTCATTCACGGAGAAGGCCGGAATCGACGGATACAGCCTATCGCTTGTCGATGGATTTCCCCATACGCCTGAAGTAATCATCTCATGGGTATATCGGCTGCGGTTCATAAAAATAACGGCGCTTGCACCTTGCCGCTCCATGCGCTCAATGATCGGCCATGCGGCTAATCCGTTTACAAGCACCGCTTTTCCTGCCAAGCTTTGCTTAGTTGGGTCAGCGCTTGGCTCGTAAACAGCAAGTGACAGCTCGGTTCTTGCCAACGCTGGAGACATCGCATGCGTAATAACGGGATAAGCACGCCCGCCTACGATAAGCTCCGCTTTCCCAGGGATGCTGATCCAAGCTTTGTGAAAGGAAAGGCGAGTCTTTAATCCGAAGCTCTCTAACTGTTCCTTCACATACTGAAAAGCCCGCAGCTCCTCTTCAGAACCGGAGGTTCTTACATATTGGGCAAGCTCAGCGGCATGACGCCAAAGCTCTGCCGCATCCGCCTGCTCTATTATTTGCTCGACATGCGAGCTCTGATTTCCTATGGACATTTCCCTGCCCTCTCCTTATCCGCGTTTGTCTTGTTCCTTATGAAAGAAATGGAGAGCCGTTTGCGCCAAAACAGCTATACCCGTTAAGATTGCATGTTCATCAAAAATAATCGAGTCGTGATGCAGCGGCAGCACGGAACGGGGCTCTTCCTCCGCAACACTTCCCAATCTGAACATCGCGCCGGGGATGTGCTCCAAGTAAGCCCCGAAATCTTCTCCGCCCATGGAAGCTTCCTTTAAATAAAAGACCTTCTCCCGGCCGAGCGCCGTAATAGCGGCCTCTTCAATGATATCCACGATGTTGTCGTCATTAATGACCGTCGAAACTCCCTTTGTATACGTAAATTCAGCTTTGCCGCCGAAGCTCTCCGCGATGGAGACGGTCAGCTTCTCCATTTGCTTCTGGATCGCACTGCGTACATCGGGATGATGAGTCCGAACGGTGCCGCCTAATCGCACTTCATTAGCGATGACATTAAACGCCTGACTGCTACTGGACAGCTTTGTTATTGAAATAACGGCCGGCTCGAGCGGACTGACATGGCGGGAGACGATCGTTTGCAGCGCCGTAATGACCTGTGCGGCAATGATGACGGGATCAACGGTGCGATGCGGGTAAGCGGCATGACCGCCTTTTCCGGCAATGCGGATTTCAAAAGCGTCCGCGGCAGCAAGCATCGCTCCTTTTTTCAGCGCGACAGTGCCCGACGGCGCATCCGGCCATACATGCAGAGCAATAATCGCATCGACCGGAGGGTCTTCCAGCACGCCTCCCTCGATCAGATCCGATGCTCCTCCCGCTACCTCTTCTGCGGGTTGAAACACAAATTTGACGGCGCCCTTTATTTGCGTGCGATGCTCGCTCAGAACCGCAGCCGTTGCAAGCAAAATAGCGGTATGCACATCGTGGCCGCAAGCATGCATAATGCCGGGGTTCACACTGGCAAAGGGCAATCCCGTCTGCTCCTCAATCGGAAGCGCGTCCATATCGGCGCGAATGCCGAATACCGGCCCTTCCTCGCTGCCCCGAAGCAAGCCCACAACCCCTGTCGCTCCAATATGCCGCACCTCGATGTCAAGCGAGGTCAGAAATTCAGTCACAAGCGCCGCCGTTGCAAACTCTTGGTTGCCGAGCTCAGGATGCCGATGAATATGACGGCGAAGCCTGATCGCTTCGTCCTTCCATTTTTCCGCAGCTTCATAAATGCTCATTGCTGTCGCCTCGCTTCATTGAAATAAACTTATTCATATAAATGGCACTGCACCTCATGGCCCGCCGACACGGTCGTCTTTTGAGGCTCCGCTTCGCGGCAAACCGCCATTGCATAAGGGCATCTCGGATGGAAAACGCAGCCCTTCGGCGGATGAAGCGGCGACGGGGGCTCTCCCTGAAGCTCGATTCTTTCGCGCTTCGCTCTTGGATCGGGGATAGGCACCGCAGCCAGCAGCGATTGCGTATAAGGATGGAGCGGACGGTGGAACAGTTCGTCTGTCGGAGCCTGCTCAACCATCTCGCCCAAATACATAACGCCGATTCGGTCGGCAATATGCCTGACCACACTAAGGTCATGCGCAATAAATAGATAAGAGACGCCCAGCTCCTGCTGAACCTCCTCCAGCAGATTGATGACCTGCGATTGAATGGATACGTCAAGCGCGGAGACCGGCTCGTCGCATACAATCAGCTGCGGTCCGAGCGCGATCGCACGCGCAATGCCGATTCGCTGGCGCTGCCCGCCGGAAAATTCATGCGGAAACCGGTCGTAATGCTCCTCGCTAAAGCCTACCTTACGCAGCAAGGACAACGCCTTATCCGTTCGTTCGGCCTGATTGCCGATGCTATGAATTTTAAGCGGCTCCTCCAAGGTGTAGCCAATTCGTTTGCGAGGGTCCATGGACGTATAGGGGTCCTGGAAAACCATTTGCATATGCTGCCGGTAACGGTTCAGCTCCCGCTTTCCCAGCGCAAATAAATCTATCCCTTCGTACAAGGCTTTCCCTGCTGTCGGTTCAATCAATCGGAGCAGCGTACGGCCAAGCGTACTTTTCCCGCAGCCCGACTCGCCGACCAAACCAAAGGTTTCGCCCTTCGATAGTTGAAAGGAAACGCCGTTTACAGCCTTCACCGTTCCGACCGTGCGCCCAAGCGCCGACTTAATAGGGAAATGCTTCGTTAAGCCGTCAACCTGAAGCAGCGGCGGGTCTAGGTTCGATAATGCTTGCCCCATAGGCTACCTCCTGTTCCGTTGCAATGCCGGGATACCAGCACCGAACGAGATGACCATCTTTCGTCTGACGCAAATCAGGCAGCTCCAGCTGGCACTGCTCCGTTGCAAACGCACAGCGATCTGCGAATCGACAGCCGACTGGTATGCGGTGCAAGGATGGAACCGTGCCTTCTATCACATGCAGTTTCTCGTCCCTGCTGCCATCGATGCGTGGAATTGCCTTCATAAGTCCAACTGTATAAGGATGCAAAGGTCCGTAAAACAGCTCGTCTACCGAAGCCTCCTCCACGATCTGTCCCATATACATGACGGCAACACGATTGCACGTTTCAGCCACGACCCCCAAATCATGGGTAATGAGAATAACCCCCATTTGGTTTTCCCGCTTCAACTGATCGATTAAGCTTAAAATTTGCGCCTGAATAGTCACGTCTAGCGCCGTCGTCGGCTCGTCGGCAATGATCAGCTGCGGCTTGCACGCCAGCGCCATCGCAATCATCACCCGCTGGCGCATGCCGCCGGATAATTCATGAGGATGCTCATGAATCCGCTTCTCAGGCGAAGGAATTCCCGTTAAGCGCAGCAACTCGATGGCAGCTTGCTTGGCTTCCCTTCTTTTAAGGCCGCGATGGAGACGCAGACTTTCGCCGATTTGTTTGCCAATCGTTTGAACCGGATTAAGCGAAGACATCGGGTCTTGAAAAATCATCGAGATCGCATTGCCGCGAATTTGCTCCATCTGCTTGTTGGAGTAATCGAGCAAATTTTCGTTGTGGAACAGCACCTCGCCCTTATAGCTCACATCATCTTTGTGATGAAGCTGCAGGATCGATTCCGCCGTCACGCTTTTTCCGCAGCCGGATTCACCAACAATGCCCAGAGTCTCGCCGGCATGGACATAAAAAGAAACGCCGTCTACGGCTCGAAGCGTTCCTTTTTCCGTATAGAGGGACACTTCCAGCTGTTTAACCTCAAGCAGCTTATTTTGCGGCACGGCGTTTCCCTCCCTTCGCGCTTCCCGCATGCGGGTCCAGCAAATCTCGCAAGCCGTCGCCGAACAGATTTAATCCGACGACCGTCAGAACGAGCAGCAGTCCCGGAAAGACGGTCATCCACCAGGAATTATAAATAACGGCCTTCCCGTCATAGAGCATATTGCCGAGACTTGGAGCAGGAGCAGGGATACCCGCTCCGAGGAAGCTAAGCGCAGCCTCCGTCAATATCGATACTGCGAAAATAAAAGTCGCTTGAATAATGAGCGGCGACATCGTATTCGGCGCCATATGAAGCCAAATGATCCGCCAGCTGCTTGCCCCTTGCGACCGCAGCGCTTCAATGTAAGTCAGTTCGCGGACAACGAGCGCCTTTGAACGAACGATGCGCGCAACAGAAGGGACAAAAATAACGCTAAGCGCAATAATGACGTTGCCGACATTTGGCCCCAGCGCGGCCATAATCGCAATGGCCAGCAAAATCGAAGGAAACGCAAACAGTCCGTCGCAAATCCGCATGAGAATATGATCAAGCAGCGAATAGCTCGCAGCCAGAAGACCGATCAGCATGCCCAGAAACGATGAAATGACTGTAACAGCCAAGCCTACCAGCACCGAAATGCGCAGACCGTATACGGCGCGGGTAAATACGTCCCGGCCAAAATTATCGGTGCCGAACCAGTGCTGAAGCGTTGGACCCTTCAAGCGCTGGATCGAGTCCAACTGAAGCGGCTGATAGGGAGTCAGCAGCGGCGCGATTGCGGCCAGCAAGGCAATAACAGCTAATATAAATCCTCCTGTCATCAAGAGGCGATTTGCCTTAAACCGTCTAACGAAAAGCTGCCTGCGCTCCTGCCGGTAGGACAACTTGGCGGGTACTGCCGTTGCTGCCTTCTCGGATGCAGCGTTCATGACGCTTTACCTCCTTTTACTTTTTGCCAAGTCTGACGCGCGGATCTACCAAACCGTAGAGCAGATCGACCGTCAAATTGACAAATACGTAAGTAACCGTTACTAGCAATACGGAGCCTTGAATAACGGCATAATCTCTTCGGCTGATTGAATTGACAATGAGCTGCCCGACACCGGGAATATTGAACAAGGTTTCGATGACGGCAGCGCCTGTCACTAGGCCGCCGAAGGATTCGCCTATGACCGTTAAGATCGGGATAAAGGCTACGCGGAGCGCGTGTTTGTATAAAATCGCCTTTTCCTTTACCCCTTTCGCTTTTGCCGTTTTTATAAACTGGCCGGACATGACGTCCAGCAAGGAAGATCTCGTCATCCGCGTAATCAGCGCCGCTTGGATAAGCCCAAGTACAGTAGCCGGAAGCAGCAGATGCTTAATATGATTCCATAAGCCTGCGCTAAGCGGCTGATAGCCGGCATGCGGCAGCCATTTCAGCTGTACGCTAAACAACATCACAAATAAGGAGCCCAGCAAAAAGCTGGGGATGGAAATACCGAGCATGGAGAAGCCCATGACGGATTGATCGACGATCGTGCCTTTCTTTCTAACCGCCGTAATGCCAAGCGCCAGCGCCAGCGTTACCCCGATAAGCTGTGCCAAAATCGCCAAGGACAGCGTAGGGCCCAGCCTTTCAAAAAAAGCTGCCGTTACCGGCTTGTTCAAAAACAGCGATTCTCCCAAATCTCCTTGCAGCAGCCCCTTTGCCCAGTTCCAGAACTGTTCAGGCAGCGGACGGTCTAGTCCAAGCTTGCTTTTCAACTCGTCGATATCCGCTTTGGAAGCCTCCTCGCCAAGCAATACGGCTGCCGGGTCGCCCGGAGTGATATGGATAATCGAGAAAACGACTATGCCGACGACAAGCATAACCGGAATAATGGACAATAACCGGCGAACTATGTAACCACCCATGGCCAGCAACCTTTCTTGTAAGCTGCGAAAAACGAGAAGCAGCGCATCGTCAAAAGGATGAGTCTGCGCCGCCGTTTTTACCTACCCCTTCGTTTGCTTATGTCGGATCACTTTTGAATAGATACGTTCCAGAAAATCGGGCCAAGGATATTTTCGAATCCCTCCACCTTATTCGACAGCGCCGTTATTTGCCTGTTGTGACCAATCGGCGAGAATGGCACTTCTGAGTAGATGAAATTATGCACTTCGTCAATAACCGGTCTTGCCGCCTCGATCGATTCGGCAACGCGAATGCCTTGCAGCAGCTCGTTCAGCTTATCGCTTTTCAGCAGGCCTTGACCGCCCCCCCAGAAGCCGTACTGGTAAAAATTCGGCCTGAATGCATAGCTGATCGGATAAAGATCCCAGCCTACTCCGGCATTCAGCTTTTCTTGCAGTGTCGGCCAGTCGAACACATCAAGCTTCACCTTCACGCCAATCGATTCAAGCTCCTGCTGAAGGACGACAGCCACATTGTATTGGTCAATGTAATCGCGCGTCGTATAAATGACGATTTCTTCGCCCTTATAGCCGGCCTCTTGAAGAAGCTGCTTCGCTTTCTCTGGATTCGCCTGACTGTAGTTTTCCTTGCCCGCTTCCGAGTACCAGTTCGGGAATTCTTTGACGACCAGCGACGAGGTTTTCACGTAAAAGTTTTCGTCCCGGAAGGCTGATCTCAAAATATCGTCGGCATTTTGCACCGCATTTACAGCCTGACGCAGCTTTACATTCTGGAACAGTCCTTGCTTGCTGTTATAAAAGAAGGAATAGAATCCGCCCGGGCTCAAATACGTTTTCAAATCCGGATTGGATGAAATTTGGTTCTCATTGTCTACCGAAATATTTAAAGCGATATCGTATTGCCCGGATGTAATGCCAGCAATCCGCGTGGATTCGTCCGAAACAAAATGGAAAATGATATCGTCGGCAAAGGCTGTTTTTTTGCCGCCCGCTCCGTTTGTCGGCTCCGTACGCGAAGAGTAATCGTCAAATCGGCTTAGCTTAATGAATTGATCCTGCTTCCATTCCGCCAGCTTGTACGGGCCTGTGCCGATGTAGTCTTTGATGCCTTTTTCATCCGCCGCTTCAACAACCTCCTTCGGATAAATCGCCGCTGCCGGAATCGGGTCAGCCAGCAGCTGTACGGTCAGCAAAAACGGCGTTTCCAGCTTCAGCACGACGGTATAATCGTCAGTTTGGCTCGCTTCCGCTCCAGTAAAGTTGGCTTTGCCGAGGCTGGATACTTTAATCCAACGGTTAAGCGACGCTACCGCATCCTCCGCCTTCAGCTCCTTGCCGTTATGGAATTTAACGCCCTTGCGAAGATGGAACGTATACGACAGCTTGTCATCGCTCACCTCATAGGACTCGGCCAACTGCGGAATGACTTGGGCATTCGCATCCAGTGTAACTAGCTGCTCATAAAGACTGCGGGAAATATCCTTGGTTGCCGTCGTACCCGAAATTTGCGCATCCAGTGTGACCGGCTGCGTCGGATATCCAATATTTATGGCCCCGCCCGTTTTTGGCTGCTCAGCCGGTTTGGACGATTCTGACGGCGATGACTGCGGCGACGGCTCGGTTGCGCCGCTATTGGACGAGCAGCCTGCCAGCAGCAGCAATACTAGAAAAGCGGTTAATAAAGCATGTTTTTTCTTTCTCCTATTCATTTCTTCGATCCCTCTCTCTTTTAGCAATTTTCAAAATGCCATCCGTTAATCAAATCCAACAAACTCAATCATAAGTTTATTTGTCGGATTAGTATGGATTTCATAAGTTCAGGTTAAAGAACATTTCCTTTTTTGTAAAATAAGGAATCGTAAACCTTCGATTTACTTTTTGTAAATTGAATTTGCCTAGCCGCCGATGTACGATACAGACACATTCACGCCTGAGAGGAGAAAAACCATGACTTTATTGGACAAGCTGCCGCAAGAGTTGGCCAGTCATATTACAAAGATAGAGCACTACAAGCAAATATTGACGCTGCTGAATTGGGACGCCCGAACGGGAGTGCCGAAGAAAGGGGCTTCCTATGCTGCGCAAGCGAAGGGCACCTTAGCCGGGGAGCTGTTTCTATTGCAGGGCGACGCTGCTTTTGGCGCAAAGCTGGAGGAAGCGGCTGCTCAAAGCGACGAATACGACGATACGATAAACCGAATTATTGCGGAGCATTATCGGGCTTATAAGCGCAAAAGCGTCATCCCGTTCGAAGAGCATGCCGCCTTTGTTCGGGCGCAGAGCGAAGCTAACGCCGCTTGGCTGGAGGCCAGAGCCGCTAATGATTTTGCCGTATTCGCCCCGTACCTGAAAAAGGTGTTCGACAGCAGCTTGCGCTTTGCTTCTTATTGGGGATTTCAAGAGCATCCGTACGACCCGCTTGTCCAGCAGTTCGATCCCGATTTGAATACCGTTACGCTCAACCGGGTATTTGGCGAGCTGAAGGATGCGTTGATCCCGCTTATTCAACGTGTTACGGCGGCGGCTAACCAACCGGACACCTCCTTGTTCCGAAAGCCGTTTCCCCTGTCGCGCCAGCATGAGTTGACTCACGAACTGCTTCACGCGATTCATTATGATTACGACGCAGGCAAATTCGGGGAAACCATTCATCCGTTCACATCGGCTATCAATCCGCTGGATGCGCGGCTAGCCTCCAAATTTGTAGCAGACGACGTGCGGGTAGCCTTGTGGAGCGCACTGCATGAAGGCGGACATTCGTTGTATACCCAAAACATTAATCATGAGCTGATTCATACCGGACTTGGCATTTTCACTTCTTTCGGCATTCATGAATCACAATCGATCTTCTATGAGAAATTTGTGGGACGGCACAAAGCGTTCTGGGAGCGTCATTATCCGGCGCTTCAGCGCATTCAGCCTGAAACCTTTGGCGATGTGCCGCTAGATGCCTTTTATTCATCGCTAAATGCAATAAAACCGGCCTATAACCGATTCGAGGCCGATGAACTGACCTACAATCTTCATGTCATTATTCGTTATGAAATCGAGCAGGCCATCATTGCGGGCGAGGTGCGGTACGAGGATCTGCCGGAGCTGTGGAACAAAAAAAGCGAGGCTTATCTAGGAGTAGTGCCGCCTACGCATTTGGACGGCATTCTGCAGGACGGGCACTGGAGCGCAGGCTTTGGCCTGTTCCCGTCCTATACGCTAGGTTTCGTATATGCGGCGCAATGGCATGAAGCAATCCGCCGCGACCTGCCTAATTTCGATCGTATCGTCGGCAGCGGCGATTTGCGGCCGATTACGGGCTGGCTAACCAAGCATATTCACCAATACGGCAAATCGCGCTCGGCTAACGAGCTGCTGCAGCAAACTGTCGGCGGCGGCATCGATACCAAACCGCTGATTCAATATTTAACTAGCAAATATTCGCAGCTTTATCAGCTCTCTTAATCCGTAACAAAAAAAACGCAAGCTCCGAGGGATGCTGCCTCGTGAGCTTGCGTTTATAGAAGGAAATAAGCACAAGCGCCGTTTTCGCGAGTGCAAGCAGGGAGGGAGCTTTAAGCTTTAATAGCCCATTTCCTTTAAAATAGTGGACAGCGTGCGCAAGCGCTCGCCGATCATTTCACCGTCATTGCTCAGAGCTTGGCTGAACAGTTTAATATCTTCATTGATTCTCTCATTATCCGTACAGATCTCCACAGACATGGCATCCCCTTGCAGGCCAACCCGGTCGATGACCGGCTGCTGCGGGTCATATAAATTTTCATATCGATAGGCTTCTTGAAAATGAGCGAGGGACCGGCAAAGCAAAATGGACAAATCCAGAACGCGATGGAGAGGCAGCTCTTCCGATTGCCTTGACCATTTTTCTCCCGTATATCTCCATACCTTCGCCGAAATATCGACCTTGCCTCTATCATTCCACTGGGCCAATCCCAAGGAAAGACCTTTCGCGTCTGTGTTCCCGGCCAAGCGGCCGTCAACCTTATCATAATTTTCCGCCACGACAACAGGCTTATGCTTTAACGTAGTAGGTATTTTCAAGTTTTTCCCCTCTTTCCTTTTACCCGTTACTAATCTACTAAACTTCGGTTTCATCTTATCTTGGATTTCATCGTTCGTCAATCCGTTGTGGAAACGCGCCAATGGAATGACAAAACCCGTCAATTGTACAATTGACGGGTTGCTTTGCCGCTGTTTCCAGGCTTACTTGGAGCGGAAATTTATTCAAGCGCCGAGGTAACCGGTGCCTAACAAAAAAAGCGTTCCACCTCCGTGGAACGCCTTTAACCTTCATTCGTCACTTTTGCTACTGGACTACAGCTTTTAGCACATCGTCTATTTTTTTGCCATTGGCAATCGCACCGCTAGCCATCCAATGAGTATTGTCCATTTCAAAGACATGGCCTTGCTGAACAGCGGGAAGCCCTTTCCAAAGCGGGCTGTCTATCAGCTCATTCGCCTTATCCCGCGCAGCTTCGCCTTGTACAAGGAGGAATATATAATCGGCATCCAACTGCGGGATCACCTCTAGAGACAATGGCTTATGAAACTCCCAAGACAGCTCTTTCACCATCTTGTGCGGCTGCAAGCCAAGATCACTATAGAGAACAGGCCCGCTATAATAGGTGCCGTCCATAAGCAGCACTTCTTTTTGCTTTACGCGAATAACGGCAAAGGTTTTCCCTTCCACAAACGGTTTCAGCTTTTCCTTAGCCTCTTCTACTTTATGATCATAATTTTGGATCGCTTGCTCCGCTGTATCCGATTTACCGAGCATATCTCCAAGAATACGCAAAGTACCTTTCCAATCGACGGTTGCATCCTCAAAAGCGTAGGTCGGTGCAATTTTATTAAATTGCTCGTAGGCTCCTTCTTCAGCCAGATTTTTCGTGTATAGGACGATTAAATCCGGATTTGCTGCTACCAGAGACTCCATATTGACGCCGTCCGTGAAGTCGAGCTTAGGAACATCCTTCAGCTCCGGCTGGAGATACTCCTGCACCAATTCGCCGTACGACCACTGCATGGTAGGTTTGACGCCAAGCATTACGAGCGCGTCCTCAACATAAGGAGCGACAATTCGCTGCGGGTTGGCGGGAACAAGAACATCCCCTATTACGTCCTTGAATTGGCGTTTCTCTTCAGACGGCTTTTGTGTTGCTTCCCCTTGTACATTCGCTTGTTCATTGTTCGCCGGCGTTTCCGATACGGCATTCTCTTTCTTCTCGCCGCCGCAGGCTGCAAGCACTGAAACAAGCATAATTAAACAAAGGATGAATAGGCTGTTTCTCCAGGTTGATTTCATGACACCCTCCTATGATATTGATTATCATCATCAATAGAATAGTATCATGGCTTTCACGATTCCTCTACAGACAATTGTGCGAAATTTCGGTGGGAAATTGTGCTCGATCGCCTTGCGGTCAAGCAAAGCAGCCTTAACCGAATATTCGGCCGGCTTCATCCAGCACCATAGAATGAGCGTAAGGCGAATATTCAAGCCAAGGAATTTCCTGAATCACGTGCGCCGCTCCTCTTCTTACCGCTTGCAGCGATTGCCACTGCGCGCTGCTTTGCAGTCGATTCCAGCTTTGCATAGAAGGCCTATCTTGATCGATCGCAATAAATAGAAGATCTGCATCGTATTGCACCAAGTCGTCAACGGTAATCCGTTCACATACTTGAATATCCGTCATATCGTGAGCGGGCACCAGCTGCAAGTCTTCATAGAGAACTGAACCGCCGTTACGGGTACTGTACACATACAGGTCCCCGGACATGAGATGCAGAACGCAAACGCGATTCCGATCGAATTTGCCTTGCCATTGCTTGCGCAGCTGCTCCGCCTTCCGGTCATAGCTCGACATCCAGTGCTCCGCCTTCCTTTTCTGACCGGCAAAAGAAGAAATTTCGCGAAAATGATTGCGCCAATCCAGCTCCAGCCAAGGAATCGATACGACCGGCGCAATCTTCTCCATGCACGCCAGCACCTCGCGATCAACCAGTCCATCGCACAAAATAACTTCAGGCTTGGCGCCAGCCAATGCCCGAAGGTTCTGCTCCCACACCTCCGTGTTCATCTGCTTAGCTCTCTTCAAATGAAAGGGAATGATATCGTGATATTGGCTGCGATGGCTTTCCCGGCTTCTCTCAACATAGGTGGCGAACGGGATCACTTCCAGCGTCAACAGATGAGCTGCATAATGATAGCTTAGCGCTGCAATCTTTTCCCTCTTCCGTGTCATAAACATCGTAGGTGACAGGCCGACGCTCTGCTTGAATTTACTGCGGAAATACGCTTCATCGCGATAGCCTGTAAGGTGAGCAACTTCCCGAATGTTGTCGCCGAGGCGCAGCAGATGCTCCTTCGCATGGTGAATACGAATGGCCTCCAGCCTATCGCTTGGACGGCATCCCGTTATTTCCTTGAACTTTCTCGAAAAATGCCACGGGCTCATGCCAGCTATCGCCGCAAGGGTATCCCGGGACAATTCTTCCTGGTAGTGCCGTTCCATATAATCGATCGTTTGCTTAATCGCTTCCGCTGCATCTGGCATCCCGATCTCGTCTTCCTGTTGAAAGAGAAGATCCAGCAGTTGATGGAACAATAGAAAATAGTGATTCGCGAGCTTTCCATCCTGACCGTTTAGCTGATCCTGCAGCTGTTTCATCATCTGCAGAGCTTCATTAAACGTTCGCTTGGACCTCTCGCCATATTGAGGAAACAAAACGTCCCCCTGTAATTTGACAAAAGAAGCTTCACGCTTCGTCTCATTCGACTCACGCAAAGCTTGAAAGGTCATGCGATAAAATTGCAAAGGCCGCTCCGCTTCGCTTCTCATCTCAATTAGCATCGAAGGAATGAGCAGAAATATTTTTCCCTGGTGCAATGAATAACGCCGGTTATCGATGAACAGCTCGCCTTTGCCTCCTGTAATGAGAAGCAGCCTATAATCTTCAACAAATTGGCTGTTTTCTTGCCAATCTGAAGGACATTGCAAAGATTCGAAATGGATGAGCCGAAAAAGAGGCTGAGCTCTTAAAGAGAAGTTGCTGCTGGACACGACGGATTCTCCTCCAACTGATAACATCGATTGCATCTGGTTATGTCAGTCTATTGTAGGCGAATACCTGCGCTTTGACAAATGAACTTTAGTTTAAATAATGACTGCCGTGCCGCTGACAGCGACCATCAGCATCCCTTGGCGAACCACTTCGTAACTAATCGTGACACCGATAACGGCATTGGCTCCCTTCTGCGCGGCTTGCTGCGTCATTTCATCATAAGCGGCCTCCCTCGCTTCCCTAAGCTTCGTTTCATACACTTTCGAACGTCCGCCTACAAGATCGGTAAATGAAGCAAGAAGATCTCTCCCGACATGGGCTGCCATGATGACTTCGCCAGTTACAACGCCTAAATAATACTCGACTGGAGAACCTTCAACGATTGCTGTTGTCGTAACAATCAAGTGTTTACCTCCTAGAAACAGATAGATGAATTGTTCGTTGAAATCCTATCCTATCAGCCTCAGTTAAACAGAGCCTTAACGACTAGACCCGCTTCAGCATAAATTGAACTATGCCGTTTAGGTTCTGTTAATGTAGATAGACTTAAAGACATGCGAATTGCCGGACCGCTGTACCCAGCGAGTCCGGCAAATTTTTTAGCGCAAATTAATAGCGTTATGATTTCGACGTAACTACTCGTTCAAATAGGTGTTCGCTCGGTTTTGAATCAGCTTGCTGACTTCTTCCGCAGATTTCTGTCCATTCATGAAGCTGTTGAACTCCTCCATGGCAATCATGAGCACTTTCATATCGCTGAACCTTTGGAAGTCGGCTTCCGAAATCAGCTTCTGTACGTCTGCGATCCGCTTTTTCGCCGTTTCCACATCCGGCTGTATGCTTTTCGGTATCGTTTGATCCAATTCTCCGTTCTCCAATTTCTGCAAAGCTTCCTTGAACTTCTGATCGGCAACGCCTTTATTCATCGGCAATCCCATAAGCTCCGGCGAAGCTTGCATTTCATCGGAAAGCAAATATTTGATGAACGCCCATGCTTCCGGCTGAACGTCCGATTTGCTGTTGATCCCTAAGCTGTAAATAAACTTGAACGGTACGCCGTTCTTGTTCCCGCCCGCGCTTGGCTTCTGGTAATATTCCATATTGGAAGGCATCATCATGAGTTCTTCCGTGCTGTAAATGCCCGCCATTTGAAAGGCCGTTTTGCTGAAATCGGACGAAAACCCTGCCATCCCATCAATGAGCAAGCCTTCATCATACATCGACTTAATTTCCTGCATCATGCCGCGGAACAGCTCCGAGTCGAAGTTTGGCTTACCCTGCCCGGCGAGCTGCGCGTAATTGTCCTCGATATAATCAAAGACTAGCTGCGTAGAGCTCAGATTGCCGAATCCTTCGTACCCTTGCTGCTTCAGCTTCTTGGCGACTTCCTTGAATTCGGCCCAGCTCCATGGCTTTTGCTTATCGACTGGAACATTCGCTTCCTTCAATAACTCGGTATTTCCTCGAACGAGGTCGAGAGAGAAGGACAGCGGCATAACGTACAGGCCTTTCCCGTCTTTGGATGATTTCAATATATTGTCGTACAACGCGTTGCGATCGATTGCGTTCTCTTTGTCTTTGTCCATCAGTTCGTTTAAATTGACCAGCAATTTTTTGGCGACGAACTTGTCCTGAGGCAACTCGTTCATGAGAATGAGATCCGCCCCTTTGCCGGAAATAACCTGCGTCGTTACCGATTGAACATACTTTTCCACATCGGCCAAAGAAATAGCCTCTACGCCCATACCGCCTTCCGGTGCTTCCGGGGATGCCTTATATTCCTTTATTTCGATGTGAATGTCCTGATGCTTTTCCTCAAATTGCCGTGCAGCGTTTTCCAAGAAACGGTCTTTCCTCATGACAGACAAGACAACGGTTTTCTTGTCGGCCTTCGTCTCGCCTTTGGAATCGCCTCCGCCATTGCCAACGTTGTTGCCGGTGCCGGCGCTGTTGCCGGAACAGGCGGATAATAGCAGAACGATGGACAGCGTCAAAATGAACCCTATTTTCTTCAAATGAATCATCCTCTCAATTTACTCGAACCCGATTGCCTTCCTGCAACGGTTCGCTAGACTCCGTAACAATTTCTTCATCCAGGTACATGCCTCCGAGCACAATGATCTCCTCATTGTCTCCTTTTCCCGTCTTCACATAAGCCTTCTGAACAGTGTACGTGTTGCCTAGCGAGCTTCTATTCTCGCGAACGACGAACACATAGTCTCCTGACCCGTCTTTTTTCATCCACTTCTTGTTAATGACAAGCCCCTGCTCAGTGAGCGGCTTTTCCAAGTCAACGCTGGCTGACTCACCTCCTTGCAGTCCGTCGCCTGAAACGTGAACGACGATTGTTTTTTGCGCCTTGGCGCCTCCGTTTGGATTGCCTCCATCCATCTCTGGATTGTTCACAGCCCCGCTTCCGCTTCCTTGGGAAGCATCCTTGATTTCGGCGACTGTTCCTTCAAGCTGCCAGGGCTTGTCTCCGTCTATGTTAACGGGCAATTTCTCATCTTTTCGTATCAAATCAGCAGACTCCTTATCCACCGTAAAAGTGAATTGGAACCCCTTGCTGTTTTCCACAAGCGTCAGCACGGGCTGCCCTTGAGGAATGGTCAAGCCCGCCTCAGCTTGCAAATTCGTCACTCTGCCGTCCGCAGGCGCCGTCAACGTTCGTTTTGACGCCAAGTTATTGCGCAGCGTCTCCATTCTCCTCATCGCGATGCCTTGGTCTAGCCGATCCAAGTCCAAATCGCGTTTCGCTTTGCGGATCGCCTCCTCGTCCTCCGCCCGCTGAGCGGCCACGTACTGTTCTTTGAGCAGCTCACGGTTCAGTTCCCGCTTCTTCAGCTCATCTTCCGCATCAAGAAGCTGCTGCTGCACCTCCGATCCGTCGAACGTCACGAGGAGCTGGCCTTTTTTAACTTGTTCATCATTGCGGACATGCACTTTCGCCGCCTTCCAGCCGCTCTCGCTGTGCACCTCGATTTGCCGGCGCGGCGAGATGACACCGCTGCCTTCGATTCGCTGGATAAATGATTTTTGGGCGGGCTTTGCTGTTGTTACTTTAGGCAGCAATGCGGTTTGAAGCGTTTGGCTGAATAAAGTGAGCCCCGCCAATACGACGAGGAACACAACCAATGCAATGCCTGCCATTCGTTGTTTCTGCAGTACCATGCTGCCATTCTCCTTTCGCTCAGCCTTTCACGCCGGAAAGCTGAATTCCTTCGATAAAATACCGTTCGGCACTCAGGAACAGAAGCACCATAGGCATCATATATACAACCGAGACGGCAAACGAAACGCCGAACGCATCTTTCTGGAGACGGGAGAGGAAGACCGAAAGCGGCTGCATCGCGGCGTCCTGCAGAAAAATAAGCGGCTGCTCTACCATGTTCCAATAGTCGACGAACAGAAGCACGACAAGCGCGGCTACACCGGGCTTCACCATGGGCAGCGCTATCGATAGGAATAAACGCAAGTACCCCGCCCCGTCTATTTTCGCCGCTTCGATGTAAGCCGAATGGATGTGGAGCATGAACTGCCGCAGCAGAAATACACCAAAAGCTCCGAACACGCCGGGCAATATGATAGAGCCGGGATGATTCAGCAAGCCCAGCCGGTCGACCATCAAATAGTTCGGTACAAGAGTCACTTGAAACGGCATTAGCATCGTCATTAAGTAAAGGAAGAACAAGCCTTCCCTGCCCGGAAAATGCAGCTTGCCGAAAGCGAATGCGGCGAGCGTCGCCACCAACGCTTGCCCGATGATGATAGGGGCCACCATCGAGACAGAATTCCAGAACAGATATAGGAACGTAGGCGTTGCAATTAATACTTTGTTGTATTGCTGAAAAGATACCCAGTCGGGAATCCATTTCAGATTGACGAATACGCTCGTGTCGGTTTTGCCTAGCATGCGATAGTTGGCCATTATTTCCCGCTCTGTCATAAAGGAACTGACGAAGGTCAAGACGACCGGCATCAGCAACAGGACGGCGATGGCGATCAGCAACAACGAACGTAATAGCGGTGCGACCCATTGCTTGTTCACGTCTTTCACCTCTTTCTTGAGCGCTTACTCCATATAAGAGCGGAAAGCCCGCTCCGTACGGAACAGCGCAAACACAAGCGCCATAATGCAAAGTGCCATCAACACGGCCGCGGACGAGACTTTCTGGATGTCGAGGGACAGAAACATGTTGTTCATGTAGTGCTGCATCATATAGATGCTGTCGTGCGGATAAGCGCCAGCGACGAGATACGTCTCGCGGAACACCTTAAACGAATTGAGCACAGACATAAGCACGACCAGAAAAGTAGTCGGCGTCAAATACGTAAGCGTAATCCCGAACAGCTTGCGAACTGAACCCGCCCCTTCCAAATTGGCGATTTCATAATACTGATCCGGTATGTTTTGCAGGCCAGCTAGAAACAAAATGACGTTGTATCCGATGTTCTTCCATACATAAACCAGTATGATGACAAAGCTGGCCCAATCGGATTTCATCCAGTCGATGCGGCTATAGCCGAAATGCTGCAAAACAGCGTTTAATGCGCCGTTCCAATCAAATAAGATTTGCCAGACAAGCACGATCGAAGCGACCGGCACAACAAGCGGCAGCACATAAGCGGTGCGGAGCCAGTTTCGGAAAAACACCCGCTGATTTAAGAACAGTGCCAGCAAGAGCGATACGGCGACTAGGATCGGCACGCTGATTGCAGTGAACCAGAACGTGTTGGACGCCGCTTTCTGAAACGAGGAACTGAGCAGCAGTTCCTTGTAGTTGGACAACGTGAATCCTCCCCCGAGCCGATCCTGAAACGAGCTCAAGATGCTCTGGCCGAACGGAATAAGATAAAAGACGGAAAACCCAGCCAAGCTCGGGGCCAAAAAACCGAGGGCAGCCAATAGCTCCCTGCGAGCCAGACGATGCAATTTCATGTAGAACCTCCAATCGGGAGCCGGTAAAGATCTGTGCGGAACGGCTTTACGTCCATTAGTGTACATGCCAAATTAGGTAGTAAATTTGAAAACGATGTGGAAAAAGTGTGGAATTGGGCTGTAGATTATTTTTTTATGTTAGAATGGTTCTCGATAAAAGCTAGGAGGTTGCCGCATGAAGTCCTATCAAATCGCCGTAGTCGACGACGATGCCCAGATCCGGGAAATCGTGGAGGCTTATCTGCATAAAGAAGGGTACCGCACGATCGCGCTGTCGACGGCGGAAGACGCGTGGGAATTGTGGAAGGACGAACCGCCGGATATGTGGATTCTCGACATTATGCTTCCGGGAATGAACGGTTTCGAGCTATGCCGTCAAATCCGCAAAGAGGCGGAAGTGCCAATCATCATGATCTCGGCGCGCGATGAAGAAGTTGATCGCATTCTCGGGATCGAGCTCGGCGGCGACGATTATTTGACGAAGCCGTTCAGTCCACGGGAATTGGTCGCGCGCGTGAACCGCTTGTTCCACCGGGTTGGCTCTATTCGCCAAGCGATGGAGATCCCTCCCGTCCCTTCGCAAATTGCGGATACGGCGATTGAGGTTGGCGAACTGCAGCTCATTCAGAAGGAACGGCGCGTTTTCTGGCATGGCGAAGAAATCGAAATGACGCTGAAGGAATTTAAACTGCTGCAGACGTTGTCCGAGCAGCCGAATCGGGCGTTCACGCGGGACGAGCTGCTTACGTTAATTTGGGGAGACGATTATTACGGCAGCGACCGGGCAATCGATGATCTGGTGAAACGGCTGCGGAGAAAAATAAAGGAGCTTCCGGTCGATACGGTATGGGGACATGGCTATCGGCTGAGGACAGAAAGGACGGGGCAATAACATGAGAATGATCTATCGGCTTCATCTTTCATTTGCCTTGCTGCTGTTATGTATTCTAGCGATTACCGCCGTTCTTATATATCCGCTGCTGCTCAACACTTTGGTGGACGACCATCGGAAGGAGCTGCGGGACCAAGCCGGCATGCTGATGAATATATCGCCAGTCATGCCGCTCACTTCAGTTCGACAAACGAATGCGGAATCCAGTACGAATACAGAGTCCATTACGAGTTCGGCGCCTTTGATCGGAAACACGAGTGCGATATTGTTCGCGCCCGGAGAGAAAGTCGTCTACAGCACCCTGGCCGACGAAGCAACGATGGAGCTTATGGAGTTATCGAAGCAAACCGACTCAGGAGGAATCTGGCAAGGAAAAGACGATCAATATATCGTGGAAACGTTAACAGCCAGGCAAGTCGGCCAAACGGACAGTCCGGGCTTCACAGCGGTGATGGCAACTCCGCTAAGCAAAATCAAAGCGATGCAGGTCGCTTTATTTGAACGGTTGATGATCATCCTTTCCATAGGAGCTATTCTCGCTTTTCTGCTAAGTTTGCTTATTACAAGAAAACTCGTAAAGCCTCTAGGCGATCTGAGGAAGGAGCTTAACAAGGTGGAATCGCGCCGTTTCTCCGAAGTCCGGTTAGTCGAAACGGGAGGCGAGATTGGAGAAGTCGCGAAGGCCGTCTACGACCTCGCTGGGGAGTTGGAGAAATACCAGCGCACGCAGAAGCAGTTTTTCCAAAACGCCTCGCACGAGCTGAAAACGCCGCTCATGTCCATCCAAGGCTACGCTGAGGGCATCAAGGACGGCATCTTTACGGGGGAACATGCCGAAAAAGGCTTGGACGTCATTGTCAAGGAATGCGAGCGGCTGAAAAAAATTGTGACAGAAATGATTCTGCTCGCCAAGCTGGAGAGCGAAGACGGCATATTCCATATGGACCGCGTCCCGGTACGGGAATTGATCTCAGAGACGTTGGAGCGCATCAATCCGCTGCTGATCAAGAACGGCTTGCGAATCGAGATGAGCGGATTCGATAACGGCGATGAGTGGTCGATCCATGCTGATCGTGAGAAATTGCTGCAAGCGCTCATTAATATCCTGGGCAATGCTGCCCGCTACGCCAACGAAACGATTCGCATCCAAACTTCTAGAGGCATCGAAGGAATCAGCATCGAAATTTTAGATGACGGCGAAGGAATCCCCGAACCGTTATTGTCTCAACTTTTTCAACGATTTGCGAAAGGAAAGAACGGCGATACGGGGTTGGGTCTGGCAATTTCCCGCGCCATTGTCGAGCGGTGCCACGGCCGTATTTCTGCCCATAATGAGGCGGACGGCGGCGCTGCATTTGTTTTGCGTTTTCCAATCCTTTCTTAGTAGGCGTTGCGATTTCATAACAAGAAGGGCTAACCACGCGGTTAGCCCTTCTTGTTATTTATTTTTACCAAAGAGAAAGCCTTTCCTCTGGGGCAATGTACATCGCGTCGCCTTCTTTTACGTCAAATGTCGAGTAGAAATCGTTGGTGTTAGCAACACCTGTATTGACTCTTACTTTATTTGGCGAATGCGAATCGATGGCTAAAAGCAGTTGTTCGATTTCTGGACGAGCCTTCTGTCTCCAAATGATTGCCCAAGATTGATAAAACTCTTTCAGATTGGCATCTGGCAGCTGCTTTGTCGCCTCAAGAGCCACCATTAGTCCGCCGATGTCCGCAATATTTTCCGTTAAGGTCTGTTGTCCATTTACTTTTTGACCCAAATACTCTACTTTGCTGTATTGTTCAATAAAAGCCTGTCCTTTTTCTTCGTATTTCTTGTAGTCTTCTTCCGTCCACCAATTGATCATATTGCCGATTTCATCGAATTTTGCTCCATTTGGATCAAAGCCATGCGAAATTTCATGTGCAATAATAGCGCCGATCCCGCCATAGTTTTCGCTTGCGCTTTGATTTTTATCATAGAATGGCGCTTGCAGCGAGGCAGCAGGGAACGTAATCGTATTGGTCAACGGTTGATAGGTCATATTCGCCGTATTTGCCGACATTCTCCACTCGTCTCGATCAACGGTTTGATCAAATTTTGCAAAGTTGCTTTTCGATAGGATCGTTTGAATCGCTTGATTGTTCTCAAATAAAGACTTATTTTCATCCACCTTGATGGACGAATACCTGTTATCCAGCTTGTCCGGATAGCCAACATGAATTTTCATGTTATCCAGCTTTTTAATGGCTTCTGTTTTGGTTGCCTCAGACATCCAATCATTTTCTTGCAGTTTCTCTTTGTAAATGCCAAGCATGCTTTCAACCATACCGGTAACATCTTTCCTTGCTTCTGGTCCAAAATGAGTCTCTCCGTAATATTTCCCGACCACATCCTTGAAGGCCGAATTTACGATATTATGAACCGTTTCATCCGTCGACGCCATTTTTTCTTGGCCGGATAGCGCTCTGCTCAATTGAGTCGATGCTGCTACAAAATCATCGGTTAGCAAGGGAGCGGACTTTAACACAAAGGTTGCGTACGTCCAGCTCTTGATTTTATCCCAGTTTTTATCGTTGATCACTTTATCCAAGTTCTCGAAATACTTAACGGAAATGACGGAAATATGCTTCGGAGCTTTTCCGGCCACGTCTACCAAAAATTTCTCCAGATCAATTGTTTTGCTGTATGCTTTTAACTCGTCAATGGTTTTCGGGTTATAAATCGCTTCAATATTGCTGTATTCTGCCGGACTTAAAATATATTGCACGAAGTCTTGTTCAAAATCTACCGCTTCACCGGCAATTCGCTCCGCTTCTAGTTCGCTTTCCCCAACCTTCACCAGCAGCTCCGAGAGCATTTTTTTGTATAGCCCCAAAAATATTTCGCTTTGAGGATTTTCAGCTGCATAGTAGCTCTTATCTGGCATCGTAGGGATTGGAGCCTCGAGGTACAGCCCGTTTTTAGTCGCATCCTTCATATCGGACAGAAGCGTCAAGCTGAAAGGCAGAGCTAGTCCTTTGAAATAGAGCTCCTTCTGATTTTTTGCAAATTCCGATAAGCTTTTGATCGATTTTATTTTCTCGATATCCGCCTTAAGGGCTTCATATCCTTGTTCGTTTAGTTTGTCCCGATCGGAAGCGAGCTTATAAAATTTAACCATGTTGCCGATCTCGTCATCGGATTTGTCGCGTCCCTCAGCCGCCATCTTGGCCAAATCCGCTGTAACTTGCTTTTTTACATTCGTATCAAGGTCAACTAAGCCGCCAATAATGACTTTATCCGCCGGAAGCTCCGTCGTCTCCAGCCATTTCGCATTTACCGCTTCATAAAAGTCGTCTTGCAGTTTCATTTTCCCCACTTCAACGGCCTCATCTGTTTTTGTTTTTTCTTCAATTGTTTTTTGATTATTATTTTGTACGTCTCCATTACGATCAAGAATGTTCGTACACGCCGATGCAGAAATCACAACAGCAGCACCTAAAGTAAGGAGACCAACCATTTTTAGTTTTTTCATTATGTCATTCCTCCAAGTGTAAATAATATTGCAGGCAGGCTTTGAACGTTGGCCTACTAGATCAGAGAAGTTGTGACTGCTTAGATAATGACAGCTGTTCCACTGACAGCCACCATTAGCATCCCTTGACGGACAACTTCATAGTTGATATCGACGCCGATGACGGCATTGGCTCCCATCTGTGAAGCTAGCTGTGTCATCTCGTTAAAGGCGGCGTCTCTTGCTTCCCGCAGCTTGGTTTCATACGCTTTGGAACGCCCGCCTACAAGGTCTCTAAATGATGCAAGAATGTCTCTCCCGACATTAGCCGCCATGATAACTTCGCCGGTTGCAACGCCTATATACTGTTTGACCGAGGAACCTTCAACGATTGCTGTTGTTGTAATAATCATGTCTCTTCCTCCTATATCGATAAATTTTGTTATCCTGCCGGATGTGTTGAATAGGATCCTTAGTGCCTATCCTATCAGCGCTATTGAAACGGAGCCTAAACGATTCGTTTAACACCAGCTAAATAATGCCCCCGCCGTTTAGGTTCTGTTAATGTCGATATGCTACTATGGGAAAGGGTGAAAACGATGACAAGTCTATCTGATATAAAAATCGCAATCGTGGACGACGAGCCATCGATTGTAACCATGCTGCAAATGGTGCTGCGAAGAGAAGGGTTTCATCAACTATACGCGGCTTCCAACTGTGTAGAAGCACTTGAATTAGCGGAGCGCATCGCTCCCGATATTATTCTGCTCGACATCATGCTCCCGGACGGCAGCGGACTAGAGCTCTGCTCCAAGCTCAGAGAATACGGGAATCCGCATATTTTATTTTTGACTGCCAAAGCTTCCGATCTCGATGTGCTGCGCGGCTTCGCTATGGGCGGGGACGATTATATTACGAAGCCTTTCAACCCTCTGGAGGTGGCTGCGAGAATTCAGGCGCGCATACGCCGATTGGAGCCGGAAGCATCGACGTCCAGTCCGGCGAAACGGCCCGATCAAGGCATTTACCGATTCGGCCGCTTTACCGTCAACGAGGCGGAAGGTGAGCTGATCGTGGAAGGAAATCCGGTTTCTTGCCCCGCGCAGGTTTTTCAGCTGCTGCTGCACTTCTGCAAGCATCCCGGGATTGTATTTTCCAAAACACAGCTCTATGACAAGGTGTGGGGAATCAACGGACAGGGAGATGACTCGACTGTCATGGTGCATATCCGGCGTATACGAGAGCGGATCGAGATCGATCCTGGGGACCCGAAGCTGCTGGTTACCGTACGCGGGCTCGGATATAAGCTGGTGAAGGAGTCGCAAGAGCGATGAAAATACAACAGCGCATGGCGTTCCACTTCACTTATCAACTGATCATTTACTCTATATTAATTGTGGCTATTACTCTGATTGCCTGCATTGTCTATTTCCAAAACATGACGAATAATGAGATACGCCGGAACTTTCCGGTTGGCGCCCTGCAGATGATCGCTCAAGAAGCGAACACCAAGGACGGGACGATCAAGATATCTCCCGAGTGGGATAAGTTGATCAAAGAAAAAGGAATGTGGCTGCAGATTGTCAATGCCGATGGAGAGGTCATCTACACCATCAATAATGGTCCGCATCAATCGCTGCCGGCCTCCTACTCCATCGCTCAACTGCTCGATATTCAAGAGACGCGTGCATTTGGCAAGTATACCGTGCATACTCAGCTCAGTTTTGCTTTCAACGAGCCGGCAATGTACCTGCTAGGCTATCATAGTCCTGCTCTTGAGCAGCTCATGGATTGGTTTGACACCTATGGACAGCAAGGAGTGGTGCGAAGTGAAGCGGTTTTCCTTGTGGACAAGCGGCTGCGTGAAACCGGCAGCTATTTGCAGGTGATCGACTCCTCCGGCCAATCTGTACAAAGCATCGGCGATCACGTTTACATGCAGAAGTCGTATCGTTCACTAGATATTTTGGCCATCCAGCAATCGCCTGACAACTACGACACGAACATTGTCACTCATCGGGATAAAGAGAGCGGAATGACGTGGATTCTCTATACGCCAAATGCGGATGGAGGTCCTCTGAAGCATCCCGTGTTGGATTCGGCAGCGCGTGGACTTATCTGGTTTACAGCTCTTATTCTGCTGTTGGCGGTTCCGATCTCCATCTGGCATGGAAAGCGCTATGGTCAGCCGCTAATTATGTTCGCAGGCTGGTTCGAGCGTATGGGACTGGGACAATACAATCAGGTATTGACGGCCAAGGACAAGCGCAAAATATTCCGCCGCAACGGCACCATGCGAATCCGCTACAAACTTTATAAGGAAGTGATTGAATCCTTCTATCAGATGGCCGATAAGTTGGCTCAAACCGAGAAGGAGCGTGAGAGGCTGGAGAAGACGCAAGCGGAGTGGATGTCAGGCATTTCTCATGATCTGCGGACGCCTCTGTCCACGATTCAAGGCTATGGGTATATGCTGGAGAGCTTGCCGGAGCAATGGAGCCCGGAAGAGATGCGGATTATGGGATCGACAATTCGTGAAAAAGGGGATTATATGCTTGAGCTGATCTCCGATTTTTCATTGGTTCATCAGCTTAAGCAGGGCGATTCGATTATGGCGATTCGGGAGATGGACTTGGTAGAGCTCGGGCGCCGCTCGGTGCTGAAGTATGTTAACGACGCCACGATGTCCGAGTATCAATTTCACTACGTTGGAGAAGAGGGTCCTCTGCTTGTACAGGCTGATGAAATATGGCTGCAGCGGTTAATGGACAACCTGCTGTCCAACGCCGTGAAACATAACCCGCCGGGTGTGACCATCACCGTCTCCATCGGCAGAATGAACGGCAAGGCTTACATTCGGGTAATCGATAATGGCAAAGGGATGGATGAAGAAACACTGCATCATTTGTTCAATCGCTACTACCGGGGAACGAATACGGAAGAATCAACGAATGGCTCCGGGCTCGGAATGAGCATTGCCAAATCCATCGTCGAAGCGCACGACGGCGAAATCAAGGTGCAATCGAAAGTGCGGCAAGGTACAAGAATTGAGATTCTGCTGCCTCTATGAGGGGGCGGCTGGAACTGATTTTATAAAAGATGTGACCTGTTGTTGCAGGCGGTAGCAGAACAATTATGTACACTGCTGCTGCCGCAGCGGCTGGAGTAAATATGCTGTAGATAGATAGTTTGTTTGTTCTCCTGCTAACTTGGTACACACATGCCATTCTACGTTGGCGTTCACACATAACTCCGCACAATCTCCACAAAATTTTTCACCTGTTTAGTCTTGTTGCTGCGCAGCCAGCAGATAGCAAACTGAATGTGTAAAAACGATTCGGCCATCGGAATATAAGCGATATCACTTTCAAACAGCTTGTTCATACAATTGGGAACAAGAGCAATCCCTACGCCAGCGGCAACTAAACCAATTACCGCCTGCTCATTTGTCGCTGATTGCACAATATTCGGGTTTATTCCGCTTTGCCTGCAGGTCAGAAAAAAGAAGTCATATAAGAGTGTTGATTTACTGCGGTTCATCATGATAAACGGCTCTTCGGCCAGTTCATGCAAATGAATCATTTTTTTAACCGCTAACGGATGTGATTTGGGCAGTGCAACCACCATCGATTCGGTAGAGTACGGCAACCAGTTCATTTTCATTTCGCTGTGCTTGTCATTCAAATAAACGGCGAAGCCTAAATCAATTTCTCCCTCTTCTATCTCTTTCTCCATGTTTTCAGGGATTACTTCTCTGAGCACAATCTCTACCTCTGGGTACTCCTCACGAAATAATCGGATTGCTTTCGGCAAAATGCTGTACAGCATGATAGCGTAATATCCAATGACAAGCTTTCCTCTCCTCCCCGATTCAGCCCGTTTTGCTTCCTCTATTCCTTTCTGCAAATGCTGGAATATAAGCTGGACTTCCTCCAGCAGCGCTTCTCCTGCTAAGGTCAGCTGTACCTTTCGTGTAGTTCGCTTAAACAGCTGAACCCCAAGCTCGCTTTCAAGCTGGGCAATTTGAGAACTAATCGTTTGTTGGGAAACATGAAGGCTATCGGCGGCACGTCCAAAGTGGAGGTAGCTTGCAACTTCAGTGAAATATTTTAACTGTTGAAATTCCATCGTCAATTCAATCCTTCCTGCACGACTATTTATCATCACCTCAGGTCAAAACCAAAAAATCGTGCTCCTTTCATTATACAACCATTGACTGTTAATCAACAATTTATTCACTCTTTTTAGGTTAATAATCATTTTTTATAATGGATATATAGTCAAAATCAACTTTAAGTGAGTGAAAGCGCTGCGGGTCAGAGGGTTCTTCCGATCGCCATTAAAGCCTGATTCCTTTATTTAATTTGATAGTTGTCTGAGGTAGGAATCTTGCTTTAAAAGCGACCACTATCGTTTCTCCAGAATCCCTCTGCCCCTTCGCTGCTCTCTCCTTTTCAGTCCAGCACTGATTTAAATTCTAAACCTAGATATATTAACTGAACTATGTGAACGAAAGGAGGTGTTCGTACCATGTAATCATTGAAGTATGAAATCATCTCTATCTCTATCTCTATCTCTATCTCTATCTCTATTTCTTTCTCTATTACATCCCATTGTTTCGGATATAGTTGCTAACTAGTTGAATAGATTAAATTTATCCCAATACTCTATACAAGGTGGTTTTCAAAATGAGTAAATTAGAGAACAAAGTTGCCATTATTACCGGTGGTGCATCAGGTATTGGAAAAGGGATTGCTACAGCATTTGTAAAAGAAGGCGCCAAAGTAGCCATTGTAGACTACAATGCCGTGGTCGGTCAGAAAGCCATTGAGGAATTACAGCAAATTCAACCTGACTCCATCTTTATTCATGCAGATTTGGCTGACTTCAACACCCATGAGGCAATTGTACAAAAAACAATCGATCGATTTGGTCGTCTAGATACACTGGTTAATAATGCACAAGCCTCGAGAGTAAAACCGTTTATAGAAACAACTCCCGAAGATTTGAATATGCCATTTATGACAGGTTTTTATCCCACTTTTTATCTCATGCAATATGCATTTCCTCATCTGAAGGAAACGAAAGGGCATATTATCAATTTTGCATCTGGGGCTGGCATAACCGGTGCTACGAATCAAGCGGCATATGCAGCGGCGAAGGAAGCTGTTCGAGGATTATCAAGAGTGGCTGCCAATGAGCTTGGACCCTACGGCATTACAGTTAATGTGATTTGTCCATTCGCTAACTCACCAGGCGTTCAATACTGGGCGGAGAATATGCCAGAGCAATTTCAAGAAACCTTGTCGGGTATACCGCTTCGCAGAGTAGGAGATGTCGAGCAGGACATCGGCCGTACAGTTGTCTTTTTTGCAAGCGATGACTCCAATTATGTTACAGGGCAGACGCTAATGGTTGATGGCGGCGGTTGTCGACTATAGAATAAAAGTCTAACCACCGCTCTGCGCGCGGTGGTTAGATTTTTTTAGGAAGAGGACGACGCCATTCTTGACGATTTCGATGTAATTTCCAACGGTTTTCTATCTCATCCTTATTGACGATTAACTATGAGCGGCAATGGCCTTCTTCTTCATCTGCCCATTCAACAAGAACGATGCCACAATCGCGATCAAAACACCGAGTGCGCCAACCCATGTGACTTGGGATAATGAGACTTGGTTGATAACGATACCTCCAATTCCTGCTCCTGCAGCCATTGATAACTGCATCGTGGACTGATTGAGGCTTAGCATAACGCTTGAATAATTAGGTTCGATTTGTACCATGTTATACTGCTGCGTTGGGCCGGATGACCATGCGGAGAACGACCACAACATAAGTATGATTACAACCAGCAGCCACGAATTTGTAAACATAACGGTAACCGCGAGTAAAATCAAAGCAACAATATGCAGCGACATCCCTCCGGCCAACGTGCGGGCCACCCCCCACTTATCCGCACTGTAACCGCCGAATTTGGAACCAATCAAACTCGCAATGCCAAACGCTAACAAAACGCTGCTCAGTACATGTTCATTCAATCCTGCAACCGTAAGAAGATAAGGCGAGATATACGTATAAGCAATCGAGTAACCGCCGAGCCAAAAGAACGTAATTGAAAGCCCTAGAGCAACGCGGCGATTTTTAATGAAACCCAATTGTTTGGAAAGCGGTACAGGAGCATCGCCTTTCACGTGCGGTAGGGTAAAATATAAAACGAACATCACCAGCAGTCCCGCCAACGCTAGGAGGCCAAATACCGATCTCCATCCGAATTCGGCCGCTATCATCCGACCAAGCGGTACGCCAATAATTAATGACAAGGTGAAGCCCATGGTCACATTGGCAATCGAGCTAGCCTGCTTCCCTTCAGGTGCAATCTTGGCTGCAATATTAAGTGCTGTTACAACGACAGTTCCCGCTCCTAAAGCCATCAACGCCCGTGCGGCTACAAAAAGCTCATAACCCGGCAGCACAAATGCCAGCACGTTGGCAATTACGAAAACACCCAATGCAGCAATAAGCAGCTTCTGCCGTTCGATTTTCGCTGTCAAAGCCATGATCACCGGCGTACAAATGGCATAAATAAAAGAAAAAATCGTCACCAATTGTCCTGCCGAAGTAATGGATATATCCAAAGATAAAGATATTTTATCCATAATGCCCGAAATTACATATTGGGATGTCCCAACCAAAAAACTGACGAGTGCCAATAAATAAACTTTCCATGTGCCTCTCATAGATGCTAATCTCCTCTAATTCAAGTTTCTCACTTGTCATTGAGCTTTTACAATATCTATATATTAGTATTTATCGATATGAATAAAAACAAATTGCCGCTGTTTTAGCGACTCTTAAGCGACTCCTTGTCACCCGCAATCCGAAGCGCATCTTACCTGTTTCAGAATGCGCTGGACTGCAATTTATCCGCACATATTAACTTGCTTGCATGAGCGGCTTTAAAGGTTTATTCAATCTCCGCTTTCAATAAAGCGATCGCTTCTCTAATTTTACCTTCATCCCTTTTGTAATACGTATACTTGCCTACTCGTTCGCTTGTGATCAGACCTGTCTGCTGAAGAATGGTCAAGTATTGGGAAGCAGTTGACTGTGTCATATTCAACTTCTTGGTCACCTGGCCGACGCATACCCCAACTTTTCTCATGTCAACCCCTTCATGAGGTGCAAAATGCTGCTCAGGCTCCTTCAGCCATTGCAAAATTTGAATACGCGACTCATTAGACAATGCTTTAAAAATATTGATTGGTTTCATACCCAATATCATATCGGAAATTTCCGATATGTCAATATTGCAATTTCCCGCAAACAACGACTATAATACAATTGAAATATAGTTCATTTAACCATTCTGCCTTCATTTTAAAAGAGGTGACTATTCATGGATCAGATTGATCAAACGATTTTGTATCATCTTCAGCATCAAGCGCGTATTTCCATGACGGAGCTTGGCAAGTCCGTCGGCTTGTCGCAGCCGGCTGTAACGGAAAGAGTTAAGCGGATGGAAGAAAAGGGAGTAATCGAGCAGTATCGCACGATTGTTTCCCCCGAAAAAATTGGAAAACATGCCGCGGCCTTTATGCTGCTTCATACAAGAGAATGTAACGCGTTTCTTGATTTTTGCCATTCTTCGCCTGAAGTTATTGAAGTTCATCGGATAAGCGGAGAATACAACTATATGTTGAAGGTCGTTACCGACTCCATTCAGTCTCTAGAAACTTTCGGAAATAAATGCGATAAATACGGAACGTATACCATTCTAATCGTCATGTCATCTCCGATTAATCATAAATTTCTTATTACTGAAGATATAAGTACTCATATCGATAAAAAATAGAATCGCTATACGCAAGGAAATCCGGTTTATTATCCGGATTTTCTTTGCGTTTATTGCATTGCGGCTGTTTATTTTTTTAACACGGGTTCAGCGTTCCACAGTTCGAAATCCATGTTTTTTGGCGCGCCCTGTAACAAGCAGAGCAAGCAGCAGCAGGAGAAGCACTACCCATGGGAAGGTACGGATACCAAGCGTTTCGAGAAGGATGCCGCCTATTATGCCTCCGCCGCCGATAGCGGTGTTCCAAGCCGTTACCAGCATCGACTGGGCTACATCGGCATTATCGCCAGCTGTATCTGCAACCGCTGTTTGAAGCAATGTCCCCGCTCCCCCAAATGTCAGCCCCCATAACGCTATACTGACATAGATGACGATTGGCTCGGAGCCGCCTAGCCCCATCAGTATAGAGGCTATGGCGAAGCCAGCTATGCTTAATAAGGTGAGCGTTCTCAGCCAACGATCGATCAGCATGCCGATGACCCAAATCCCGACTACAGAAGCAATCCCAAATAGCAACAGGATCAAATCAACTCGCTCAGAAAGCCCTGCCCGCGCCAAGAACGGCGCAATATAGGTGTACAGGACGTTATGTGCTAATACCCAGAGCAACACGACAAATAGAACGGATCGCACCCCAGGTATAATGAACACTTTGCGAAGAGAAAGCCGCTTATCGGCAATCTGACCTGGATAATCCGGCAGTCCCTTGAACACCCAAACGATTAGCAGCAGCGACAGCAAAGAGGTGATTCCGAAAACAAGTCGCCACCCTATATAGCCTCCGACAAACGTTCCGATTGGGACGCCAAGCAGAAGTCCTAACGGAGAACCGATCATCGCCACCGCCAACGCCCGTCCTCGCAATGACTCATGAACCATGCGTCGTGCGTACCCTGCAGTGATTCCCCATACGACGCCGCCAGCCACACCCGCGAAGAAACGGGCAGCCAGTGTCAGTATATAGTTGGGAGAAATGCTTGTAATCGTGTTGAATACAAAAAAAACGAGGAGACACATCAGCAGCAGCTGCCGTCTTCTCCACCCTCTTGTGGCCGTGATTAGCGGTATCGCAGCCAAAATGGAACCAAGGGCATATAAGGTGATGAGCTGGCCGGCAAGTGCTTCCGAAATGCCAAGCCCCTCACTGATCTGCGGCAATAATCCCGCAGGCAGCGTTTCGGTTAAAATACAGATAAACCCCGTCATCGCCAGCGCCAGTAATCCTCCCCATGGAAGACGGTCAGACGGAGCGTTGTCCGCAGCATTCTGTAAGGCTGAAGCCATATTTCGATTCATGAAAGCACCTCTAATCTATAATTTCTAGATCGGTTTGATCTATGTTAAGCAGCCGCTCGCTTAATGAATTATAGTCTACAGGATCGGTTCGCCGTTTTACATATGGGATTAACTGAATTTTGAACGTATATATTTAAATTTAAATGAAATTGGTTTTGTATACCGATAAAACTAAACGGCTCAAACTTTAAATCAGTGATTGACGGAAAAGGAGAGAAAAGCGAAGGGGCAGAGGGATTCTGGAGAAACGAAAGTGGTCGCTTTTAAAGCAAGATTCCTACCGCAGACAACTATCAAATTAAATAAAGGAATCAGGCTTTAATGGTGATCGGAAGAACCCTCTGACCCGCAGCGTTCCCTCTCCCTTGAAGTCAAGCGCTGATTTCGGTTTTGAGCCAATAAAACCATTACTGATTGATCAAATGAGCAATAATCTGGACTCCCTCTTTAATTTGCCGTTCATCGACATTTCCGAAGCCCATAATGAGGCGATTCTCCGTTCTGTCTTTGGTTAAAATGTACGATTCAGCAGGGTACAGCCTAATATGCTGCTCTTCGATTTGGGCAATTCTTTGAGGGTCAAAGCGGCTTCCACTCAGTTCCATTACAAGATGGAGCCCCGCCGCATCTCCAGAGATGCTGACATCTTCTCCAAATGCATCGGTTAAGCTATGAATCAGACATTTTCTTCTTTTGCTATATAATCGGCGCATTCGAGCGACATGCTGCTCCAAATGCCCATCGGCAATGAATTTGGCAAGCGTCTTTTGCGACAGTTTCGGGCAATTCATGTCCGCTATTTGTTTTAGCTCGAGAAGCGCGTCGAGCAGTTCGTAAGGAACGACCATATACCCGAACCGTAAGGCAGGAAACATATTTTTGCTGAATGTCCCCACATAGATGACTCGTTTATCGTCAAGCTCTCGCAAAGCGCGAACCGGCATTCCAACGTATCGAAACTCGCTGTCGTAATCATCCTCAATAATATAGCTGCCGGCAGCTTGCGCATACTCAAGAAGCTCAAGCCGCCTTCCTATCGAAAGAATGCTGCCTAAAGGGAACTGGTGCGAAGGGGTCACAAAAATGCATTTGGGATACCGCCGCTGAGGCAGCTCTTCGACACGAAGTCCCTGTTCGTCAACGGGAACGGGAATCAAATCAGCGCCTGATGATTCAAAAATGCGGCGGATAAAGGTCGCGGTAGGATTTTCTAAAGCAACTGTATCGCCAGGATGCAGCAAAAGTCGAGATAGCAATGATATCGCTTGTGTAGCCCCAGCAGTCACAATGATTTGGTTAGGAGAGCATGTGATTCCTTTTGTATGATATAACATGCGGCTTATACCATTGCGCAGCTCCCAATCGCCAGCCGGATCATCCTCATACCCCAATTCCGCTACAGATAGTTCTGAATGTGCGGCAATCAGCGTTTCTTTCCACTTCCTAAGTGGAAAATGATTTAAAGCCGGGAAGCTAGGGCGAAAATCAATTCGCTGTATCTGCTGCTTCGAATTCTTATCAGCTACAGTGCCGCCATTTCCAATAGCAACGGAAGGCGGCTTGGTAAGCAACCGTTCCATATGAGACCCCAGTTCCATCACATAAGTACCCGAACCTTGACGGCCTTCCAAGTAACCTTCAGCAATAAGCTGCTCATACACCTCTACCATAAGAGCTCGCGAGACGCCAAATTCATCCGCCAAGTCTCTTGTAGAAGGAAGCCTGGAACGCGATGGATAGTGACCGGCCACTATTTTTTCTCTCAGCATCGTGTATATTTGTTTGGTTTTAGAATCACTGCTGTTCAAAGCCTAACCTCCTTGCTTGAAAAATTGGTATGCTAAAATGAACTTGTGATTGGATATTATCAAAACCATTATACCGATGTAACATAAGTGTTGTCAGTCCCGGCATACTTCAATCCGGGAAGGTGAAAAATAAATGAAGGAGGTTGGACGTACATGAACATTTTCGTTGCTGGCGCTAGCGGAGTCATCGGACGTTCCTTGTTGCCTCGTTTAATACAGGCTGGTCACCGAGTTATAGGGATGACTAGCCAGGCAAAGAACATCCGAATGATCGAAGAGACTGGCGCACAGGCTGTCGTCGCAGATGTTTTCGACCGAGAAGGCATAATGACCGTACTTAACGATATCCGACCTGATCTAGTCATTCATCAACTCACCTCATTAAGCAATGGCAATACCGAAGAAAACGCAAAAATCAGGATAGAAGGAACCCGGAATCTGGTGGATGCGGCAAAAGCGGCTGGCGTACAAAAAATAATCGCCCAAAGCATCGCATGGGCTTATGAGCCAGGCAACTCTCCTGCAGCCGAGGATGTTCCATTAGATACAGGGGCAGCTTCGCCGCGCAGTGTTACCATAAAAGGTATTGTCTCATTGGAAAACGCCATTGCCGAAATTCCTCAGCATGTCATTCTCCGGTATGGAACGTTCTATGGACCTGGGACATGGTATGACTCCGAAGGAATGATCGCCGCAAAGGTGAAAAACGGAGAGCTTCCGGCTAGCGATGCCGTTACCTCTTTTATACATGTGGAGGATGCTGTGCAGGCTGCTATTAAAGCATTAGAATGGCCAAACGGTGCCGTTAACATTGTTGATGATGAACCAGCCGCGGGGAAAGATTGGCTTCTTTATTACGCTAATAAACTTCAGGCTCCAGCTCCAGTTTACCAAGAAGGAAGAAACAGCTGGGAACGCGGGGCTTCGAATGCCAAAGCACGGAACATTTATGGCTGGGAGCCTAACTATCCAACATGGCGATTGGGTTTTGAGCACTTATAATAAGCAAAAAAAGGCGTGATCCTCTTGCGAGGACAACGCCTTTCTTCTTTTCTGCCTAAAGGATTAATTTAGCATCATCTTATTCATTACTTGGCTCGACAGCAAAATGAGCTTTGACTAACTGCTTTTTAAGCAACATTGCTGCAAATAGGACGAGAAGGTCGCTATGTTCATTTGCATATGCTTATTGTCCCTGTCCAGCTTGCTAAGCAAAATGCCGCCTTCCAGCAAAGAAAAAGCAAAGGATGCAAGGGCATCCGGGTCCACATCCTCCTTAAACTCCCCGGCATGAATTCCGTCGCGAATAATACTACTCATTAGTTCCAAGGAAGTATGAAGTCCTTGCCTGGCTCGATCCCGAAGCATCGTATGGGTATCGTCACTTTCCACAGCCGTATTTTGCATAGGGCAGCCGCCAATGAAAGGAGGATTGTCGACGACATTTTCATAAACACGAAAAAAAGCGATCAACCGCCCAGAAGCTGACTGCTCTTGCTCGATCGCCTCGAAAAACTTGCTGGAGACCATGCCGGCTGCATAATTGTAGGATTCAAGCGCAATCTCGTCTTTGCTGGAAAAATGCCGATAGATGCCCCCCTTCTTTATTCCGGTATCGGCAATAATATCGTTTAACGATGTACCGGCGAATCCTCTTTGATTAAAGATGGCCGCCGATTTCATAATAATGTGCTCCCTTGTCCGATCTCCTTTTTTCATAGGTTCCTCCGAATTGAGCTTATTCTGATCTAAATAGTATATCAAATTTTTATGACCGAAGCCTTGCCAACCGCTCGAATCATGCTATACTAAAGATACCGATCGGTCTCTTTTTATTTTACAACAATCCTTTTCAAAAAGGAACTCGTGTCCGGCAGCCACCCGATTTCCTTTGATTTCATGACAGGCATTAGTTTGCTTGAGTAAAAATGATTGCAGGAGGACTATCCCATGAGTGTAAAAGTAGGCATTAACGGCTTTGGACGGATCGGAAGGCTCGCATTTCGTCGAATTCAAGAGGTTGAGGGTGTCGAGGTTGTAGCGATTAACGACCTTACTAATGCGAAAATGTTGGCTCATTTGCTCAAATATGATACTACGCAGGGTCCTTTTCATGGCAGCATCGAAGTGCATGACGGAGCTTTCACTGTAAACGGTAAAGAGGTAAAGGTACTGGCCAACCGTAATCCTGAAGAAATTCCTTGGGGCGAGCTGGGCATAGACATTGTACTGGAATGTACAGGTTTCTTCACCACGAAAGAAAAGGCAGAGCTTCATCTGAAGAGCGGAGCCAAAAAAGTCGTTATCTCCGCACCGGCGACAGGCGATATGAAAACAATCGTATACAACGTGAACCATGAAACGCTGGACGGAACGGAAACCGTCATATCCGGCGCTTCCTGCACCACGAACTGTTTGGCTCCAATGGCTAAAGCTCTGAACGACAGATTCGGCATCCAATCCGGCTTAATGACAACTGTTCACGCCTACACAGGCAATCAGAGCACACTTGACGCTCCGAATCCAAAAGAAGATTACCGCGCAGCGCGGGCGGCCGCCGAGAACATCGTTCCTTACTCCACCGGTGCCGCTAAAGCCATTGGTCTCGTGCTGCCCGAACTGAAGGGCAAGCTGGATGGCGCTTCCCAACGTGTACCTGTATCAACAGGCTCCATAACGGAGCTCGTGGCCGTTTTGAACATGAAGGTAACGGTTGAGGAAATTAACGCCGCTATGAAAGACGCGTCTGATCCTGAAACTTACGGATATACGGAGGACCAAATCGTATCTTCCGATGTTAAGGGGATGACATTCGGTTCACTGTTTGATGCCACTCAAACAAAAGTGCTGACGGTCGGGGATCAACAGCTGGTGAAAACGGCGGCCTGGTACGACAATGAAATGTCTTACACCGCTCAATTGGTTCGAACATTAGAATACTTTGCAAAAATCGCTAAGTAATCGGTTAGAGTTAACTGCTGGTGATGCAGTATTCATTTAAACCATAAAAAACGCGAAAACCCTTGTATAAATTAGGGTTTTCGCGTTTTTTTGCTTGCTCCGCATAGGCTGCGGCCTGAGAGCTTCCCATTTTTTCACAAAGACTTAATCCCAAGCATTAGTAAAGGCATAACCCTATCGGCTAATTCAGCAGGCGATTCCAGTCGACCTTCTAAGTTCCATTGATACGTAATTTCATAAATCGATAAGCTTACTATTTTCACAGCGGTCTCCAATGTCTTGGGGTTCGCTTGGTGATTACTTTTTGAAAGAAGGGGAGAAATGAATTGCTCGAGTTGCAACCTTATATCCCTTTCTATATTTAGCACTAAGGTGTCATATTTCTTGATGCAATTATTGCTTGCCACATGATAATCACATAATGAAAAAATTAACTGCCTGATGGTTTCCTCGGTTAACGGTCCTTCATTCTCCACTCTATTCAAAACATATTCTAAAAATGCGTTTGCCAAAAAGGCTTCGAGCACGGCAATTTTATCTTGAAAATGGGCATAAAACGTCGAACGGTTAATGTTAGCCACTCTTGTAATATCCAGTACCGTAATGGAGTTAAAGTCCATCTTATGCAGTTGAAGAGAAAAAGCATTCAATATATTTTGACGTGTGAGAATGACGCTAGGATGGTTAGGATTGGGTTGAAAAACATTGGACATTCTCAAAGCACTCCTTTCAGAAGATGACTGTTTCCCTCAAATTATAAATGGTTGCTGTTCGGACAACAAGAGACTGCCAAATTGATGAAATTGATGCATCAGCCTTGACCTCCTGCAAGCAACATATCGACGTTATTGTCGGTTGATGGACTTAATGAATGCTTGGTAACATGTAGTCAAACATTTGGAGGTGCATAAATACTATGAATAACCAACAGCAAGCTGCCCATTCCGTCCATTCCTTATTTCAACCCTATACGCTTCACAATCTAACTTTATCAAGCCGCATTGTCATGCCCGCAATGGCGCGTGGCTTCTCGCCAGAAGGAGTGCCGGGAGCGGATGTGGCCGCTTATTATCGTCGGCGTGCCGAGAATAACGTCGGTCTTATCATTACAGAAGGTGCAATAATCGACCATCCAGCTGCGACAAGCGAACCGACAGTTCCTAGAATTTACGGAGACGAAGCTTTGAACGGCTGGGCTGAAGTGGTTCGGGGTGTGCATGAAGCAGGCGGCAAGATTTTTCCGCAAATTTGGCATATGGGAATGGTTCGTCCTGCGGGGGCTCAGCCTAATCCAGAGGCGACGTCCATTGGTCCATCCGGTCTGGACTTGTTCGGCAATCAAGTAGGCGAACCGATGACAAACGAAGAAATTGCACTCGTCATTCAGGCTTACGCCGATGCAGCAGCGAATGCGAAACGAATTGGCTTTGACGGCATTGAAATTCAAGGGGCGCACGGCTATCTTGTCGATCAATTTTTCTGGGAGAAAACGAATAAACGTACAGACCGTTATGGCGGCGACGTTGTAAAACGCACCCAATTTGCGGTTGAGCTTGTTGAGGCAATCCGTACTGTCGTAGGTCCCGATTATCCTATAGCTATGCGTATTTCTCAATGGAAAGCAACCGATTATGATGCAAAGCTAGCTGAGACACCTGAACAATTGAACGAGCTCTTGAGTCCATTGGTTAAAGCCGGAGTGGATATCTTCCACTGTTCGACTCGGCGCTTCTGGGAGCCTGCATTTGAAGGTTCTTCTCTGAACTTGGCTGGATGGGTAAAAAAACTGACGGGCAAAACAACGATTACGGTTGGGTCCGTTGGTCTGGATAACGAATTTACGAATTTGTATGAAGGCAAAGGGGCAAATCATACAGATATTAGCGAACTGCTGGATAGGCTCGATAATCAAGAATTTGATCTGGTAGCCGTAGGAAGGGCGCTCTTAGCTGATCCTGCATGGGCAACGAAAATTCGTGAGGGCAAATTAAATGAGCTTCAAGCCTTTTCAACTGAAGCAGTCGGCACACTGTACTAAAGACTAATTACCCGAAAAAGTAAAAGCCCTTTCCGCAATTCATTGCGTGAAAAGGGCTTTTGCTTTATGTGGACACGATCAATGCGATGCGTGATTTGTGATATCGATATTGGACATCTTCTTCTGTCTTAACGTCGCGAAGGCGATAAGAATGGCCAACGCGGTAATGCTGGCGGCGAGCACAAACGCCGTATGAATCGCTTGATTCAAATCAGCGGCTGCCATTGATTCAAGCGATGCATCCGATCCCATGCTCACAGAAATAATGGCCATAATGACCGCCAAGCCGACGGCGCCGCCGATTTGCTGGCCGGTCGAAATCATCGCGGCCCCCACGCCCTGCTCCTTCGGATCGATTCCGGCGCTGCCAGCAATAAACATGGTTGTAAAGACGAGCGCCTGACCGAGGCCGATTATGACGATGCCAGGAATGATCCCCCATGCACTGCCCGACACGGAGAGCCCGCTAAGCAGAATGAACCCGATACCTCCAAGCCCCATGCCGATGGCAATCGTACCGGCTGCTCCGAAAGTCGACAACATTTTATTAACAAGCTTTGCGCCAAAAAAGGCGCTGATCGTCAGCGGCAAAAAGCTTAGTCCAGATTGAATCGCCGTTAAGTGTAAAACGCCTTGCGTATACAGAGATAAGAAATAATACAGCGAGCCGAACGAAGCTGAGAACAATGCCGCCATCAAAGCGGCTCCAGTCAGGTTTCGGTTACGAAACAATCTGAGCGGGAGCAACGGTTCTTTCGTGCGGTTCTCAATTAATACGAACAGCAAAAGCAGAATGGCACCGATAATTCCGAACGTAAGCGTCCCTGCACTAGCCCAACCTTCCACTGGAGACTGAATTAAATAATAGACGACCAAGATCATGCCCACAGTCACCGAAATGGTGCCTGTGGCGTCATAATGCTTTTTACCTGATGCAGCTTTACTCTCCACAAGCACTATAGGCGCGAGAATAATTGCCATTATCGTAATGGGTACGTTAACGAAGAACGTGGATTCCCAACCAATATAGCTGGTTAACACACCGCCAAGCAACAATCCGAGTGACAGGCCGACGCCGCCCATGGCTGCCCAAATGCTTATTGCCCGGTTACGCTCAGCGCCTTCCTCGAAATTAGACATAATAAGTGACAAAGTTGCTGGTGACAACAGTGCTCCACCGAGTCCTTGCAGCCCCCTTGCAATGATCAGGATGATTTGTGAGGTTGCCAGACCGCCGAGCAATGAACCTAGTCCGAAAAGGATCATCGCCCCGATAAACATTTTACGTCTCCCGAGCAAGTCAGAAAGTCGTCCTCCGATCAGCAAAAATCCGCCAAAAACAAGCGAGTACGCACTGACAACCCATTGCAAATGATTTGCGGAAAACCCCAAAGCTTCCCCTATTGCAGGCAGGGCTACAAAAATAATTGTGTAATCAAGCGCCAAGATTAACTGAGAAACAGCGAGAAGCATTAACGCAAGACCTTTATACTTACTTCTATTCATTGTTGAATCGCCCTTTCTTTTATAGACTAAACGATCTAAATTGATCGCGATTTTCTAGACTGTTTAGTCAAATTTGCATAACACTTTAAAGTAGTTGGTATTGCAGACTGAACGGTCTAATTTTGACAAAAATAATGACTCTCATTTCTATTCTCCGCCTGACGGATAAGCCATACTCTCCCGCTCCATCAATAATGATCAAGCGTAGAGAGTACAACGGCTGAAACATCTTCAAGAACTTTAGGGTCATTGGATAACTTGGCGGTTTGCGTCAACCCGTATCGTGCATAATATAAATATTGCGCAAGCGCATGTAAGTCCTTATTCTGACCGATCTCTCCCCTGCCTTGAGCACGAACCAATGCTTCGTAGAAAGCTGTTTCCAACAGCTTGCGATCTCGTTCAAAGAGCGCTGCGATATCAGGATCATGAGGGACCTGGTCGATAGCGCTGTACAAGATCAAACATTCCTCTCGTCGCTCTTCATCCTGCAGCGCAGATATAATCGTTTGGAAAATTTCGCCGATCACTTTCTTAACGGGCTCCTCGCGATTCAAATAAGCAACAACTGTAGATGATTTCTCCTCTACATAATGTTTCACAGCCTTGATGAATAGATCTCTCTTCGTCCCATAAGTGTCATAAAGACTCTGACGGGCAATGCCTAAACCGTCCAGCAGGTTTTGCAGTGATGTCCCTTCGTAACCATAATGACCGAATACCTTCATCGCCTTATGCAAAACCTCGGTCGTATCAAATTCTTTGCTTCTTGCCATTACGTTAATCCTCCTTTCTACCCCCATCTTACACATTCCAGACCATTCAGTCAATAATAGCTATTACTCAAGCTCATGCTAATAACTGCCAACGTGCAGCTGTACAGCAGTCTTCTCATGAAAGGAATTCCTCTCGTTTTCCTGTTACTGAACTATGGAGAACTTGCGAGAGGCAGTCCGATACTGCGTCGGCGACATTCCTTTTTTAGCTGTAAACTGTTTAATAAAGTAGGTGTCATACTCAAATCCAGTAGCGCTTGCTATATCATTGAGACTCATATCCGTGTGTGTCAAAAGCTCGCACGCAACCTTTAAGCGATGTAAAAGCAAGTATCCAATCGCAGTATTCCCGCATCTTTCCTGAAACAGCTTATTTAGAGTTACACGGTTCAAATGGACGCAATTCGTCAGATCCTCCAATGAAATCTTTTTCGAATAATGGGTGTGAATATAGTCTAGCGCTGCATCAACAGGCGATTGTTCACGGTTTCGATTTAACTCCTCCAACAAGCCTAAAATTTGAATCAGGTATTTTTTTATTCTGCATACCCAGAACGCATCACTTTGCGCCAGCACTTCTGTGCCCAGTATGAAAAACCACTCCAACAATAAAGGGAACGCCTTCTCGGTTACGCGAGGCACGCCGCTATATAAATGCTTGCTTTGAAAAAGAGAAATTCCCGTCTGTATTCTCGGCGCTGATGGGAAATGCTCCTTCGTTTCGGAAAGCGTAACGGTGTTAAGAAATTCGGGATGATAACGAAAGGATTGGGCAGAAACATTTATCTTTTCAAGTATTTGCACATGATCATCTTCGGCCAAGCAAAGAACACCGGGAGCGCTAATCGAAATCGGACGCTGGTTTAATATCCCCTTTATGCAGCCAGACGTAATAAAAATGAGCGTAAACCTTTCCGGATACGGAAGAATACTGAGATCCTCCACTGCATTAAATTCGATGTTCACCGTTCGTTCTTTATGGCGGTCTGCTTGTGGCATATCTCGGTCACCTATCAGATAGTATAATTAGTTGCTTCACTTATACCAGTGTAACATACAAGTTCAACGCCTATAATATCGTTATGAATCGACAATAATGGGAGGAAATCATGATGACTGTCAAACCGTTTCATATTCATGTCTCCGATGAGATCCTTAACGATCTGAAACAAAGGCTGGATCGCATCCGTTGGCCCGATCAAATAGAAGACTCCGGCTGGGGAAGAGGAACGGATCTAAGTTATTTGAAATCGCTCGTCTCCTATTGGAGAGATCATTACGATTGGCGTGCGCAAGAGTCCAAGCTGAACCGCTTTGCCCAGTTTCAGAGCAATATCGATGGGATAGACATACACTTCGTACACGAGCGCGGTAAAGGACCTAATGCCTTGCCCCTTATTCTTACCCATGGGTGGCCCGACAATTACCTTCGTTATGAAAAAATCATCCCTCTCCTCACGGATCCGGCTAGCTATGGAGGCAATTCAGAGGACGCTTTCGATGTCATTGTCCCTTCCTTGCCTGGATTCGGATTTTCCGGCCGTCCTAGTCATCCTGGGGTTAACAATTTTCACATCTCTCAGATGTGGGCTAAACTAATGACTGAACAATTGGGTTATACAAAGTTTGCCGCTGCAGGCGGAGACATTGGCTCCGGCGTTACAAGATATCTGGCATCCAACAATCCTGAGCTTCTATTTGGAATCCATCTTACTGATGTTGGTATTATAAGAAGTCTCATGGCCTCACAGACTGAGGCAGAGCTTACGGAAGAAGAACGGCAGTATAAGAAGAACGCTTCCGAATGGATCTCGAATGAAGGGGGCTACATGTCCATTCAATCGACAAAGCCTCAGACGCTTGCTTACGGACTTTCCGATTCGCCGGTAGGCTTGGCTGCCTGGATACTTGAGAAACTTCGCGCATGGAGCGATTGTAACGGCGATCTCAGTCAAAAATTCAGCGAGGACGAGTTATTGACCCTTATCATGATCTATTGGGTCACTAACACCATAGGTTCATCAGCAAACATGTATTACGAAAACTCGCATTCTTTGCCGCCATTAGGCCGCATTGATGTTCCGACAGGCATAGCCTTATTCCCTGTGGATATCGTGCTGCCTCCAAAATCCTGGGCTATGCGCAATCTGAATGTCACTCGTTGGACCACTATGCCTTCTGGCGGACATTTTACGGCTATGGAAGAACCGGAGCTGCTGGCCAACGACATTCGCGAATTTTTCAGACCTCTTAGAATGGATAAATAAATCGTCTAAATGATTAGGTTAATCGGCCAAAACCGAAATCAGTGCATGACTATAAGTGAGGCGAAGCGCTGCGGGTCAGAGGGTTTTTCCGATCGCCATTAAAGCCTGATTCCTTTATTAGATAGATGGTAGCGGTAGGAATCATGCTCTAAAAGCAACCACTATTGTTTCTCCAGAATCCCTCTGCCCCTTCGCTTTTGCTCCCTTTCCGTCAAGTTAAAAGCTACCGGGTTGATTAACCCGGCAGGCAGATGAAATAAAAAAAGCTCATTAGAGAGTTTACTCTAATGAGCTTTTGACTTAGGGTGGCAGCTTTAGAACGTTTCAATTATGGAGTAAGAGTAAGCGAAATATCGTCATAATACAAAGTAGACAGGCCTTCGTAGCCGGAATCGCTGCCGATTATAATAAACAGCTGACCTTTGCTATCCGATTTCACTTTTACATTATAGGTAAACGTTACGCGCTGGTAGCCATCCTTATCCGAATCGGGCTTTGCAGCATTGCCGACAATTTTCATATCCTTGCCATCGGTGGCCTGATTTCCTTTGTCTACATTCATCCGGTAATAAGATTCGCCGCCGCTATTGACTTGTACAGCTTTTGGTTCCGTTGCGACCACGCCCGCTTTTATATAGACAGATTCGCCAGGGCTCCCTCTGACCCCTATCATTCCGCCGGCTTCCTTCGTGTACATTGCGAACTCCAGCTTGGCATTATAAGTCGTGTTTTTAGCTAGTCCGTCTACTTTTTTTGTTAAAAACATAAACAGATCATCACTGCGGTTCATGCCGTTCAGCTTCAATCCATGATTCGGAGCGTTATCTTTTCCGAGGGGAATCAATTCTCTCGCAAATGCTAATTCATATATATCCGGATCGTATTGAACGGGCAGATCGGCAAAATGGCCTGACCATCCTTCCAAATCCTTTTCAAATGAATACTCGTACTTCTTAGAGATCTTATCCGTAAACGTACTAGAGATGACAATCGTCTTGGACGATTCATTCCATGCAATCGTCGCTCCCATAGCTTGCGCTAGGCTTCGAACCGGAACAAAAATCGTTCCTTTCTGATTAACAACCTTCTCTGGAAGCTTATGTTTACTGCCTTGTTTTTCGATAAGCAAACTGTCATTCACTTTTATCGAAAGTTTACCGTACGATTTGCCCGACAAGGTCACCGTCTGATTTACCTTATTCCAGGCAATCGATCCGCCTAAGGACTCTGCTAATGCCCGCACAGGCACCATTGTATGGTCGCCCAGTTTGAACGGTGCTGCAGCGAGCTGATGTACACCTGTCGTGTTGGAGTAGGATTTGGAGTTCAGTTGAAATTTCACTTCCGCCTTTTGCCCTTCGGCCTGAACAGGCACACTATGGAGCAGTGACACCAAACTAACGGCTGCCGCCATGCTAGTTAACGCTATTTTCTTCTTGTTGTTTTTCATGGATTCATCATCCTTTGCATCGGGTATGTCCCTTTGACGAGATGAGTCCCCTTTATGTTTCAAGCGGTCATACGATTTACATAATCTAAATCAGCCGTGCATCTCAGCAAGAGGCTTTCCTTCTTCCCTAATTCGCCCTCTTCGCAGCAGAAGGCCTAGAACCGCACCTCCGATGGCGACAAACATCATGATATGAAAGGTATCGTCGAAGCCTTTCACAAGCATATTCTGGGCTGCCAGCTTGACGGCTTCCGACGAAGAAGCTTCAGCACCCGCTCCTGCAGACTCCTTCATCTCGAGAGCATGTGCCGCTGTTCTGGAGGTGAGAATCGTGACAAGTGTCGAGATTGCCAAAGCATTTATAACCTGCTGCATGGAATTGGTCAAAGAAGTTACTCGATTCACTAGATGACGTGGCGCTTTATTAAGAAGCTGCGTATTCAGCGGCATGATCATCAGCCCCATACCTGCTCCACACATCAGCAAGGGCAAGATTACATCCCTTGATGCTACCGTAGCATCCAAATGGGAGTACTGATACAAGGCACCCGATATTAAACCAAGTCCAGCAACAACGAGCCAGCGCACTCCGATTTTATCGAACAGCATACCGGCAAACGGCATCATCAGTCCGGATGCAATCGCCTGTGGAAGCATCGTCAGGCCTGCATCAAATGCACCAAACCCACGAGCCTGCTGTAAAAATTGAGGCATCAAGAATAACGCGCCGTAGAGCCCAAACTGTCCTACCCACTGGACAATAATTCCTAGGCTAAAGTCTACTGAGCCCATTACTCGCAGTTCAAGGAGCGGTGTTCGTGAACGGAGTTCCACTATAACAAACAGAATAAGTGCCACGGCTCCAAGACTAAGACCGATCAGCGTTTTACTGGATGTCCAGCTTTCTGCCCCCTGGCTAACACCATACGTTAATGAGCCAAAAGCAAGCGGTCCGAGAAGCATACCTAGCTTATCCATTCCGGGGACCTGGGTACGCTCTGCCTTCGGCAGCTTCCATATCCCGACTAGCATACATATAATTCCTATTGGGATATTGATAAGAAAAATCAAACGCCAGGTATGGTATTCAACAAGCCAGCCAGACAATACGGGACCAATAGCTGGTGCAAACAGAACAGGAATACCCATAAGTCCCATCACAACGCCTACCTTCCCAGGAGGGCTTAGCCGATAGACATATGCCATTGCAATCGGTATCACACTACCACCGCCAAGCCCCTGAATAACCCGAAATAGAATTAATGATTCTGCGTTATTTGGAACTGCACACAATATAGACCCTACCGTAAACAAAACAACAGCGCTTAGAAACACTCTCTTCGCCCCGAATCGGTCGGAAAGCCAACCGGATAGCGGAATCACGGAAGCTTGTGCCAGCATATAGCCGGTTACCACCCACTGCAGCGTGGTCAAGTCTGCATTGAAGTCCTTCGCCAGCGTTGGTAATGCAACATTCATAGCTGTAGCATCCAGCGCAACCATGAATACCCCAGCTATTATGGCTATTAGGGCTACAAGAATGCTCGAAATTCGAAAATCCCCCTCTGGCTTCTGATCTTTCATCCCGCTCCATTCCTCCTTTGATCCTTCTCAGATTCCATTGAATTCTAAGACAGTTATCTTTATAATAAACGAACGGACAATTGTCCCGATTGGCACTTATTAGTGTACGGACAATTGTCCGCACTGTCAATGTCCTTTTCTGTCTCATAAAACAAACGGAGTTCCATCTGAAAGGAGAACGATTGTGCCCTCAAGAGACAAGCAGATCCCTCTCCCTGCAGCGTCAGCAGATAAGAAGAGTAGTGATCCTTACAACGAACGCATACTAGAGGCGGCCCGCGAACTGATCAAGATGCATGGGTTGCAGAATGTCAGCATGTACAGTATTGCCAAAAGGGCAGGTATCGGTCAAGGCTCCCTCTACCGCCGGTTTACTGACAAAGGTGAGATTTGTTCCGCCTTGCTGTTAGAGAGCACTAGTCGTTTTCTGACGGAGCTTGAGCAAGGGTGGAAGGAATCATTCATAGATCGTACGGCTCTCGAAGGCCTGCAAAATTGTATCGAGCAAGTGATTCATTTCATAGATCAGCACGCGGAGCTGCTTCACCTGATCAAATCAGAATTCGTAGGCAAAAAACAGCTGACCCAATTCGAGCATCCTTTATTCCAGCGAATGAGTGTGATTATGACGGATTTGCTGTCGCAGGCTGCAGACAACGGAGAAATAGTCGATATTGACCCCCATTTTACCGTTACTGCACTCCTGGCTGTGCTCAGTCCAGATACGTATGTATATCAGCAGAAGGCATATGGGTCTAGCCAGGCCGATATTACGAAAGGAATACTCACTTTGTTTGTTGACGGATTATCCAAAAATAAATGAATAGATCTTGCCCAATCTAAAGCGGCGAACAAATCAAGCATCTCCAACAATAACGCAAACATGCGCCAAGCAGATGCCTGGCGCATGTTTGCGTTATTGTAATATGTTATTTATGTCCCTTCGCTTTTCTCTCGTTCTCTTAGGCTTTAATCGCTCTCAGCATCATGAAGCTTCCCTCAAAGCCGATCAACTTGCCGTTTTCGCTTTGCACGTTAAGCTGCCTTTGATCTTCCTCCGGCCACCCCAACATATCAGCCTCAAGCTGCCGTTTAACTTCCTCAGTAACATTCATTCGAGCGCACCAGGAATCGAATGCAAAAGCTTTTCCCGTCTGCAGCAACTGCTCTACTCGAAAACCTGCTAATTCGATTTGACGCAGCCACTCTGTCTTCTTCCATGCCCGGAAATGACTCGGATCTCTTCGTTTCTCCACCTCGTTGTAGAGCTCATCCAGACGATCCGACTCTGGAGCCACATTATCCATAAGAATAAAACTTCCTCCGCTGTTCAACACACGCGCTGCTTCACTAACGAACCGTTCCGTATGAGGAAAATGATGGGCGGCTATACGGCAGACTACCAGATCGAATTCCGCATCCTCAAAAGGTAAATTTTCTGCGTCTCCTTGCACATAGTTTATATTCTTGCAACCCTTTGAGCTCAAGAATACCTCCGCCTCCTGAAGCATCTCAGGAGTCATATCCAAGGCAGTCACCTCGCGGACGATTGAACTCAAAACAAGTGCGCAATGCCCGCCTCCGGTTGCAATGTCGAGCGCCTTATCGGCCTGCTCCAACTTCACCCATTCCTTCAAAATATTCAAATCGTTGCCTGAAGCATGGCGTGGACTCACGACATACTTGGCTGCATTCGCGCCGAACTGAGCCTTAACCTGTTCTTTCGTATTCATTTGCACCACTCTCCCTCGTTGTTTCATTAGATGAAATCAAGTTTTATTAGATAGAATAATAAGATAAGCTTAGCATAAATAAAAATAGTTTGCAAAAGTCTAAGAAAAGGAATATAAAACCCTCGAAATGCCCTGTAAAATCAAGGTTCTTCGCGGGTTAGTTAAGGTTATAGCGGAATATTAAAATGAAACAGCCAGCCGTCGGTGCGATACCGATGACTGGCCTTTTAAGCTTCAATATTCATGAGATATATTACTAGTTAGTCATTCCGTTTTTTCTCGAACAGCTTGAAGTTTCCCTCTTGCCCCATATATTCGTATCCATTGCTTTCGTAAAAGGAAGATAGCTTGGGGTTGCTGGCAATACAGTCTAAGCGTATCACTTTCTTATTCCTAAAGCTTATCGCTGAATCGCACCAATTCAAAAGAGCAGCTCCTAGCCCCGAATTCGCACGCTTCCTGCTAATCGTGAGTCGGTGCAAATAAATGGCTTCATCATCTGCAGAAGCTTTACTTCCCCATAGCTGCTGGTCCCAAGCGCTAGGCTGACGCTTCAGTATGACGACTCCTACGATTTCATTGTTATGCTTGCATACAAATACTTCTTCATTTTGAATGGAACCGACAGTATTGTGAGAATCACGTCCTTTCAATAGCTCGCCCCACTGCTGTGAGCCTTTGCTTTGCAGCCACTTGGCTGTCTCTAATAGAAGGGACATCACTTCTTCTGCTTCTTCACACTTTGCCACACTAACCGTGTAATCGCCTTCGATATATGGGTTAATAATCGTAAAATCAGTATTCATAATTGGATGGCACTCCTTAGATGTTTATAGGATCTTATATCTTATGTTTTCACTTATTATATCTCATAAACAAAAAAGGCTCATTAGAGAGTATTCTCTAATGAGCCTTTGACTTTTAAAGTATGGTGCCGGTGAAGGGACTCGAACCCCCACGGTTTCCCTCACGATTTTGAGTCGCGCGCGTCTGCCATTCCGCCACACCGGCATTTTGAAAATATGGCGTGCCCTAAGAGATTCGAACTCCTGACCTTTTGATTCGTAGTCAAACGCTCTATCCAGCTGAGCTAAGGGCACATATTGTATTACTTTGAAAATTTGTGGAGGCGCCACCCAGACTCGAACTGGGGATAAAGCTTTTGCAGAGCTTTGCCTTACCACTTGGCTATGGCGCCGTAAAATGGAGCGGAAGACGGGAATCGAACCCGCGACCCTCGCCTTGGCAAGGCGATGCTCTACCGCTGAGCCACTTCCGCATATAAATGGCTGGGGATTCAGGGATCGAACCTGAGAATGACGGAGTCAAAGTCCGTTGCCTTACCGCTTGGCTAATCCCCAATAGTATTGAAAATCATGGGGCGATCGAGGGGAATTGAACCCCCGAATGTCGGATCCACAAACCGATGCGTTAACCACTTCGCCACGACCGCCATATTGCTATTCGATTGGCAGGGGCAGCAGGAATTGAACCCACACCAAAGGTTTTGGAGACCTTTGTTCTACCTTTAAACTATGCCCCTAAATGGTGGAGGATGATGGATTCGAACCACCGAACTCGTAGAGAGCAGATTTACAGTCTGCCGTGTTTAGCCACTTCACTAATCCTCCAAAAAAAATGGTGCCGGCGATAGGAGTCGAACCCACGACCTACTGATTACAAGTCAGTTGCTCTACCAACTGAGCTACACCGGCATATGAAATTGGTTACCGTCACTAGTAACTTAAATGGTGGCTCGGGACGGAATCGAACCGCCGACACGAGGATTTTCAGTCCTCTGCTCTACCGACTGAGCTACCGAGCCCAACATCCATGATCGGGATCCCTTTAAGGGAATAATGGCGGAGCTGACGGGATTCGAACCCGCGGTCTCCTGCGTGACAGGCAGGCATGTTAGGCCTCTACACCACAGCTCCACATTTCTCGGATCAATTAGAAGGTAATTTGGTTGCGGGGGCAGGATTTGAACCTGCGGCCTTCGGGTTATGAGCCCGACGAGCTACCGGGCTGCTCCACCCCGCGTCGTTAAAAAATTATATGGTGGAGGCTGAGGGGATCGAACCCCCGACCCTCTGCTTGTAAGGCAGATGCTCTCCCAGCTGAGCTAAGCCTCCATCGCTTTGAGCGACTTTTATATCTTATCACACTTTGTATCACTTTGCAACCCTTTATTTAAGGTTATTAATGAAAAGTGATGGTGACCCGTAGGGGATTCGAACCCCTGTTACCTCCGTGAAAGGGAGGTGTCTTAACCCCTTGACCAACGGGCCATATATGGCAGAGAGGAAGGGATTCGAACCCTCGAGACCCGGTTAGAGCCTACACGATTTCCAATCGTGCTCCTTCGACCACTCGGACACCTCTCTATATGGCTCCCCGAACAGGACTCGAACCTGTGACAACTCGATTAACAGTCGAGTGCTCTACCAACTGAGCTATCAGGGAATATGCATTCAAAGCTTGCGCCTTGAAAACTGGATGCGAAAGTTCATGTTTTTCTTTTAGCGTCACCCGTGTTACCGAGTGAATTTTGGATAAGCCCTCGACCGATTAGTACTGGTCAGCTCCACACATTGCTGTGCTTCCACCCCCAGCCTATCAACCTCGTCGTCTTCAAGGGGTCTT